>JBFIDI010000139.1:0-11806 GCA_041581405.1 Burkholderiaceae bacterium | reverse complement strand
TCTGCCCTGGCCCTGGCGTTGGTGTTGCCCCCGTTGCTGGGGCGGCGTGCGCCGCCGCAGCCGGGCGCCGGCGCGGCACTCGCGTCCCGCCGCGCCAACGTGCAAGTGCTGCGCGAGCAACTCGCCGCGCTCGACGCCGACCACGCGGCCGGTGTCGTCGACGATGCGCAGTACCGGCTGGCGCGTACCGAGATCGAACGCCGCGCGCTGGACGAGGAAGAGCGGGACGACGCGAGCCGCCCGGTCGTGGCGCGTCGCGCGACCGGCACGGCCGTGGTGCTGGCGGTGACGATCCCGGTCTTCGCGGTGCTGATGTACGCCGCGCTGGGACGGCCGCAGGCGCTCGATCCGGCGTTGGCGGCCGCGCCGCAGGGCGAGGTGACGCTGCCGCAGATCGAAGCCATGGTCGACGGCCTGGCCCGGCGGCTGGAGAGCCAGACCGAGCCCCAGGAGGGCGACCTGCAGGCCTGGACCATGCTGGCCAATTCCTATGCGGTGCTCAACCGTTTCCCCGAGGTCAGCAAGGCCTTCGCACGGGCGCGTGCCTTGTCGCCGGACAACGCCCAGCTGCTGGCCGACCACGCCGACGTGCTGGCCATGATGCAGGGCCAGAGCGTCGAGGGCGAACCCGGCCGGCTCGTCATGCGTGCGCTGCAGCTCGAGCCCAACAACCTCAAGGCGCTGACGATGGCCGGCAGCTGGGCCTTCGAGCGCCATGACTACGCCGGCGCGATCAACTACTGGAGCCAGGCCCAGCCGCTGGCGCCGCCGGGCAGCGAATTTGCCGCCGGTCTGGAAAACAGCCTGCAGCAGGCCCGCGCCGCGGCGGCGCAAAGCGGCCAGCTGGCGGCCGGAACCGACAAGGCCACGCCGCAGCAGGAGCCGGGCAACAAGCCGGCGTCCAATGCCCATGCGGCACAGGTCAGCGGCGAAGTCCAGGTCACCGACGTGCTGGCCAAGCGGGTGCGTCCGACCGACACCGTGTTCGTGTTCGCGCGCGCCACCGAAGGCCCGCGCATGCCGCTGGCCATCATCAAGCGCCCGGCGGGCGACCTGCCGTTCACGTTCACGCTCGACGACAGCAGCGCGATGGGGCCGCAGTTCCGGATCTCCGGCGTGCGCCAGGTCATCGTCGGCGCGCGCATCTCGCCCACCGGCGAGGCGACGCCACGCACCGGCGACCTGACCGGCCAGATCGGCCCGGTCGACGTCGGTTCGGGTAAGCTGGTGCTGATGATCGACGGCGTCGTGCCCTGACAGGCAATTCGTCCGCAGCGTCCGAACCCGACCGAGGCCTGCCTGCACGAGCGCCCGCCTCGAGCAACCCGATTCCGGCCATGACACGGCTTCCGCCCCTGACCGCCTTGCGTGCCTTCGACGCGGCGGTGCGCACCGGAAACTTCACCCGCGCCGGCGAGTCGCTGCACGTGACCCAGGGGGCGATCAGCCGCCAGATCCGGCAGCTCGAGCAATGGCTGGGCAAGCCGGTGTTCCTGCGCCAGCCGCAGGGCCTGGCACTGACGCCCGCGGGCAGCCTGCTGGCGCACAGCCTGGAGTCGGCGTTCGGCACGATCCAGGATGCGGTGGAGCAGATCGGCAGCCTGGGCGCGCGCCAGCGTATCTCGGTCAACGTGCCGGAGACGTTTGCGTCGCGCTGGCTCGCACCGCGGCTGGGGACGTTTCGCAGCCGGCATCCCGACATCGACCTGACGATCACGACCAATCCGGTGCCCAACCAGCGCGAGGCGCAGCAATACGACTGCCTGGTGATGTTCCTCGACCAGCCCTGGCCCCGAGGCGCCAGCCGGCTGCTGCGCCAGGAGCACTACGTGGCGGTGGCCAGCCCGCACCTGTGGCGCAACGGCGAGCCGCCCGGCCTGGAGTCGGCCACGCTGCTGCATGTGCTGGCCGGCGCCAAGGGGCGTTTGCCGCTGTGGGAGAACTGGCTCGCATCGCTGGGCCTGCGGCATGTCGA
The DNA here is from genome assembly GCA_041581405.1 of Burkholderiaceae bacterium. GTDB lineage: Bacteria > Pseudomonadota > Gammaproteobacteria > Burkholderiales > Burkholderiaceae_C > CAISIP01. Next base: position 9,831 of record JBFIDI010000139.1, on the reverse strand, counting down.
TCCCCGGCCCGGGATCGCGTTTTCGACCATGGACCAGGCGATCAATGCCGCGTTGGCGGGAGCCGGCGTGGCCATCGTCGATGCGCCCATGGTGGTGCACGAGTTGTCTGAACAACGGCTGCGGCGGATCGACGGCCACGAACTCACCGCCACCCACGGATACTGGTTCGTGGAGCCACGCGAACCGGCGCAAGGCACGCCGGCGCACCGCGCGGTCGTGGCCCTGTTCCAGGCCTGGCTGCTCGACGCCAGCCACGCGTCGGCGAACTGAGCCGACTCGCCCGGACGCGCGGCCTCACTGCCGGATCACGACCGCCTCGAGCTGCAACGCCCGGATTCGCTCGGCCGCCGCATCGGCCTGGGCCCGGGTCGCGAACGGCCCCACGCGCACGCGGGTCCGCTGGCCGTTGCGCAGCTGCAGCGAGTCGCTGATGGCGGGAAGTCCGGCTTCCTTGAGCCTGGCGTGGGCACGCAGCGCATTGTCCTGCTGCGCGAACAGGCCGACGTTGATCAGGTAACGACCGGTCTGCGCCACCGGTCGTTTCGACGGTTGTTCGGCCACCGGCGCAGACGCTGCCGGCGTGGCCGCAGCAGCCGCTGGCGTCGTCGATCGGACCCGTGCCGTACGGGCCCGCGCGGCGATGGCGGCCTGCCGTTCGGCGGCCGCACGCGCGGCCGGCCCCAGGGCCCCAAGGTCGAAATCGGCCAGGGTCGTGGTCGTGGCGTCGCCTGCCGGTGGCGCTCGCGGTGGCGTGTCCGGGGCGGGGGCTGCGGAGTCCGGCGTTTCGGATGCGGGTGCGGGTGCGGGTGCGGATGCGGATGCGTCCGACGCCGCCATGTCGACCGTCGCCTGCGCGGGGGGCTCGGCTTCGGACGCCGCGGCCATGGGGGCCGCCTCCGGAGTGACCGCCGGAGGGGTCTCGGCAGGCTGCGTGTTGTCGGCGGCGCCGGGCGCCGCAACGGAGGTGTCCGTGGCCGGCGCTGCCTCGGCCGTCGCTGTCGCCGGGGGCGGCGCGGCGCCGGACTCCGGGCTGGCCAGGCTGGCGATGTCGCCGCTCACTCGTGGCCACATGCGCACATGCAGGTCCGATGGCCACGACCCGATGCCCACCAGCGCGGCCAGCGCGAGGTTGCCGAGCGCGATGGCGAACAGGCGTGGCCGGGTACTCGATTGGCGCGCCAGCCGCATGCAGGCCTCATCGAGGTTGGCCGTGCCCGTCAGTGCCTGGTCCAGCCGTTTGCGGTAGACCCGGTACAACCAGGCGTTGCCAAAGAAACCCGGTACCAGCAAGGCCATCGTCAGCAGCGCCGCCCACAGGCTCCACTGCACCGAGGCGGGCAGTGGCGGGTCGGCCAGTGCCATGCCGGCGGCCAGGGCCAGCACGGCGGCCGCCAATGCCGCCAGGTACACCACCGCCGGCCACCACAGGCCGCGAAACAGCATCCAGTTCAGCGTGATGCCGAATGCGGCCCAGTTCCAGCTCGGGCTGGCGCGACCATAGGTCTCGAAACGGGACAGGATCGGCAGGTAGTAATCGGCCTGCATCGGGCCGATGGCGGCGCGGTACAAGGTGTCGAGGTGGCTGCCGGTCGACAAGTCGAGTCGCGTGGGTTCGGTGTCGGCCGCGCTGGCGTGAACATGCGTCTCGGGCATGGCGCATTGTGGCACCAGCGGCAACGCAAATAGTTACCCGGCGCGTCCTGCACTGGAGCCAATGTCAACGCTTGAAGCCCCCCTGTTTACGTGGGCAATCGTGCATCGCATGAGATTGACTCCTGCCGAAACGCGCGCGTAGCATTTTTCGGGGCTGTGCGCCGGTGCCACCGACGCGGCTCCGTCAACAAGATTCGGAGAATGATATGCATCACTTCGCACTGCGCAAATGCATCGTCGCTATCGGAATGATCGGCGGCATGGCACTTACGGGTTCGGGCTGGGCCTCGCCCATGGAACATGCGGTCGATACCGCAGGCTCGATAGGTCCTGTCGGACTGGCGTATGGGGACCACACGCTCAACAGCGGCCTGTCTACGGCGCTGGAAGTGGACAATTACACGTTCGCAGGTGTTGCAGGAGACAGTTTTCGGCTACTGCTTCACACATTGACATTAGGTCTCGATCCCTCGATCGTTGTGCGCTCCTCAAGCGGAGCGATCCTGGGGTCAGCTTCTTGCAATGGCACCAACACATTCGGCAGCAACGTCTTTTGTAGTACCAGTCTGGATCAAACGCTCGCTCAATCGGGCCAATTCACGATAAATGTGTCCGACTTAGGATCGAACGAAGCAGGCAACTATCAATTGCATTTGGAGCGATACCCTCCTGTCGACAATTGGATGGGTTTCAAGTATGCAGTTGCCGTTGATGAAAGGCTTGACCATTTCACCGACATTGATTCCTTCGCGTTCAATGGGGTTGCGGGTACTGGAGTCAGGCTTACCGTCGCATCGGCAACGCTTGGCCTCGATCCGGCGTTGAGGGTCTGGGATCCAATTGGCAATGAAATATCGAGCTTGGGCTGCAACGGAACAAATACGTTTGGTAGCTCGATCATGTGCATCAGTTCCGTGGACCTCAATTTAGCATCGAGTGGCGTTTACAAGTTTAGTGTTTCAGATACTGGCTACGACGAGTTAGGGGACTTCAGATTCCAGGTTAGCTGCCTTTTCGGCGCCTGCCCCTCACCGTTGGACGGAGCACCCATCCCCAGTCCGATTCCCGAGCCGGAGACCTATGCTTTGCTGATGGCCGGTCTTGGCGTGATCGGCATGGTGGTACGCCGCCGACAGCGTCGATGCTGATGTGGGTCGGCGATTGGGCCTCGCCGAGTGCAGCCCCCTTGGCGCAACCCACGCGGTGGCCGGCAATGCGATGCGTCAGGCAACACTATTTCGCCGGCCGGCCGGTCGGGCTGGCGGGTTCGCAGTCGCAGGCCGGGTTCTTCGTGCTAGTGTGTACGGCGGCGGTTCCCGCAACCACCATCGACAACCAACGGAGGCACCACCATGCATTTTTCCTCACTATCGATCCTGTTGCGCACGAGTACCGCGGCGATCGTACTGGCCGGCGCAGTGGCACTGGCCTTGCTGTTGCTGCGCGGCACGCCGGCGCAGGCGCAGGGACCGATGTCCGCGCCCGCCTGCCAGTGTTCGGCGCCGACCCCGATACCGGGCATGACGAGCCGGATCGCGCACTGCATGTGTGGCGTGTTGTCCTGTGCGATCGCCGAACCGGCCGAAGGCGCGCGGAGCAGCCAGATGCAATGCGTGCGGCAGTGAAGCCGTCGCCGCGCGGCCGCCTGCGCGGCTGAGCGCGACCGGCGCGCACCGGCCGTGTCGTGTCACGGCCGTGTCATTGGCGCCGACTAACGTGGCGGCTTCTTTCAACCCTGGATGGAGCCGACATGAAAAACGCGTTGACCCTGGCGGTCGCGATCGCCGCTGCCGCACCGGCAATGGCACAGGTGCAGATCACCGAGTGGATGTATTCCGGCAACAGCGGCGAATACATCGAGTTCACCAACCTGGGCAGCGGTGCTGTCGATTTCTCCGGCTGGGTCTACGACGACGACTCGCGGCATGCCACCGCAGCCGCCGGCGGCTTCGACCTGTCGGCGTTCGGCCTCGTCGGCGCCGGGGAGTCGGTGCTGATCACCGAGGACGACGCGGGCAGCTTCCGCGCCAACTGGGGCCTGGCCGCCAGCATCAAGGTGCTGGGCAACTACGCCAACAACATCGGTCGCGGTGACGAGATCAACCTGTTCGACGCCGGCGGCAACCTGGTCGACCGGCTGGCCTACGGCGACCAGGTGTTCGCCGGAACGATTCGCACACAGACCGCCGGCGGCACGCCGGTGTCGATCGCCGCGCTCGCTCCGCAGTCGGTGATGCCCGGCAACTGGGTGTTGTCCTCGACCACCGACGCCTATGGCTCGGTGATGGCCGCATCGGGTGACGTCGGCAACCCGGGCCAGTTCATCCTGGCCGCGGTACCGGAGCCCGAGACCTATGCCATGCTGCTGGCCGGCCTGGGCGTCATCGGCTCCATCGCCCGGCGCCGCCGCGCACGCTGAAGCGAGGACCCCCGACCATGCGAGTTCCTCTTTCTCGGCTGCGCACCGGCCTGGTCGCGCTGCTGGCGTTCGGCGCCATCGGCGCGTCGGCCCAGTCGCTCGGCCTGTCGAACTACCGGTTGACCGGCAACTACGCGCTGGACACGCTGGGCGGCATGGGCCTGGAGGCCTCCGCCGTCACCTTTGCCCGGGACCGCGGCAGCCTGTTCTTCGTCGGCGACGAAGGCATGGGCATCGTCGAGATCAGCCTGACCGGCGCTACGCTGGGGTCGATGGCTTTCAACTGGGCCGGCACCGGCAGCACCAACAACGACGCCGAGGGCCTGGCCTACATGGGTGGTGGCCAGTTCGTGCTGGTCGACGAACGTCCGCAACGCGCCTATCGGTTCGCCTACCAGGACGGCGGCACGGTGGCGCTGGGCTCGACGCCGTACGCCACGATCAGCAACTATTCGCCGAGCAACATCGGCATCGAAGGCATCAGCTTCGACGCGCGCGACGGCAGCTTCGTCACCGTCAAGCAGGACGCCGACGGCAACCCGGCGCGCGGACCGCAGGAGGTCCGTGCGGGGCAGCTGAGTTTTGCGCAAGGGGGCGGCAGCACGTCGATTCCGGTGCTGTTCGATGCCAGCCTGCTGGGCCTGGCCAGCCTGTCCGACGTGCAGGCCCTGTCGGCGGTCGATCGGTTCCTGGGCACCACGGTGGCCGACAACCTGCTGATCCTGTCGCTGGATTCCAGGCTGCTGGTCGAGGCCACGCGCACCGGTCAGGTCGTCGGCAGCCTGGACATCTCCGGCATCACGAATCAGGCCATCGAAGGCGTCACGATCGACAACCTGGGCAACATCTACCTGGTGGCCGAAGACTCCGGCACGCCGAACTCGCGCCTGTTCGTGCTCACGACGCCGGTTCCGGAGCCGGAGACCTGGGCCATGATGGCGGCCGGCCTGGCCTTGCTGGGTTGGCGCGCACGGCGTCGGCGCGGCGCCTGATCCCGGCCGGGTCGTCGTCGGGGCTGGCCGCCAGTGGCCGGATCCCGATGGCCGGCGTCCACCGGCGCCGCTACAGTCGGTCGGCTGCGACGTCCGCTTCGCCGTGCCACACCGGCAACTGGTCCAGCGGCAGCTTCAGCGCGTCGAGCACGGCCCAGGCCGCGTAGGCGTCGTTGGCCGCATACAGGATCTGGCGGGCCTCGAGCCGGGGGTTGGCCCAGTTCGAGGTCGTCACCCGCTTGGACTTGAGCAGCCGTCGCTCGAACAGCAAGGCGATTGCGGCCTTGACGCCGATCGAACGCGGATAACCCCGGCCGGAGAACACGAAGTCCAGGTCCAGCATCGGCTGGGCGTAGACCTTCAGCAGCCGCTTGAGCTGCTTCTGGTCGCTGCGCAGGTCGAAACCGGCCTTGACCACGGCGCGCGCGGTCAGCACCTCGGCGACCAGTTCCGCATTGGCGCCATCGTGCATCTGGAACACCCAGGCCTGGGTGCCGGTGGCAAACTGGACCACGTCGGGCCCGCGCAGCGGCTCGCCGGCCTTGAACGTGGGCTTGACCTCGGTGTCGAATCCCAGGAACGGCGCGTCCAGCAAGGCGCTGCGCGCCTCGGCCCGCTCGGCGCCGGACTGCGGCAGGCGGATCCGCTCCAATGGCAGCCCTTCGAAGGGCTGGAACTGCAGCACGGTTTCTTTCGGAATGGTGCGGTGGCGGGTGTGTTCGGGCATGGCAGGCGTGCAGCGCCTGTGCGGCACTGCAACCCTGCAGTGTAGGCCTTGCTCCGGCGGTGCGGTCGGTTCGGGCGTTTGGCCCGGCAAGCACGGCGCCGTGCGCAGCGCAATCCCCTGGGCACGCTGCCCGTCTTCCACCATTTGCAGGATGCCGGCAGCGTGTCGCGGGCGTAGCCTGCACCGGCGCGGGCTGGGGCCTGTCGCATGCGGGCCTTGTCCCGCATTCGTATCGTCAACAGGGAGGTCATCATGAAACTGTCGATTCCGGCCGCAGGGCTGGCCGCCGCGTTGCTGTTCGGCACCCTCGTTTCGGGCGCCGCCGCGCAGACGCTGGACACGCCGATGGCGCTTGTCGCAGGCGACAAATGGACGTACCGGTTCCACAACAAGGGGGACAAGCGCGAACCCTACCAATACAGCCACCTGGTCAAGGCTGTCGATGGCCCGTCGGTCTGGCTCCAGGGCGAGTCCAGGGAACCCAATGCCCGGCGGCCGCGTTATGTCTGGCGTTACGACGTTGCCCGCAACGAAGGTGTCGAGTTGTTCGAGCCTGACGACGCGGCGCCCCACGGTGCCGGCACAAGGGTCGTCGATCGGACGAAGATCGACAGCTGGTTGCAGTTCCCGCTGGCGGTGGGCAGGAAATACACGGTCAAGCGTGCCTGGGACAACGGCCGGGGTTTCGACGAATACAGCGCCGAGGTCCAGGCGTTCGAGAAGGTCAAGGTCGAGGGTGGCGAGTTCGACAGCTACCGGATCCGCTTCGCGGGGTTCTGGAACCAGCGCGAGGGCGGCAGCTACAGCGGCCGGTCCGAGCATGTCGTCTGGTATGCGCCGATGGCCAAGACCGTCGTCAAGTGGAACTACACGAACCGTACGTCCAACGGCGGTCCATGGAACGACACGGCGACCGAACTGGTGAAGTGGGAGCCTGGCGCCGCCAATTGACGGGTCGCACGGACACCGTCCCGTCGTCGTCCTGACGAGACGGTGGGTGGCGGCAGGTGCACGCGCCCGGGCTTGCACCTATGATGGCGGGTTGTTTACGGCGTGGGCCGGATGGGGCCGAGGGGCCGTATCCGGAGCGCGCCCCCGCCTACTCCATGTCCCCTGCCGAACGCGACCTCCTCCTGCACGACGCCCATCCCGCCACCGGAAGCCTGATCAGCATCCGCGGCGCGCGCACGCACAACCTCAAGAACGTCGACCTCGACATTCCGCGCAACCAGCTGGTCGTGATCACCGGCCTGTCGGGTTCGGGCAAGTCCAGCCTGGCGTTCGACACCTTGTATGCCGAGGGCCAGCGGCGGTATGTCGAAAGCCTGTCCACCTACGCGCGGCAGTTCCTGCAGCTGATGGACAAGCCGGACGTGGACATGATCGAAGGCCTGAGCCCGGCAATCTCGATCGAGCAGAAGGCCACCAGCCACAACCCGCGCTCGACCGTGGGCACGGTGACCGAGATCCACGACTACCTGCGCCTGCTGTTTGCCCGCGCCGGCACGCCGTATTGCCCGGACCACGACCTGCCGCTGCAGTCGCAGACGGTGAGCCAGATGGTCGACGCGGTGCTGGCCATGCCCGAAGGCACCCGGCTGATGCTGCTGGCGCCGGTGGCGCGCGAGCGCAAGGGCGAGTTCACCGAGCTGTTTGCGCAGTTGCAGGCCCAGGGTTACGTGCGTTTTCGCATCGGCAGCGAGGTATTCGAGGTCGACCAGTTGCCCAAGCTCAGGAAGACCGAAAAACACAACATCGATGTCGTGATCGACCGCATCCGGGTCCGCGGCGAGTCGGACCAGGCTGCGCGCGACCAGTTGCGCCAGCGCCTGGCCGAGAGTTTCGAGGCCGCGCTGGGGCTGGCCGACGGTCGGGCCCTGGTGGTCGACCTGGATGCGCCGGCCGCGTCGACGGACCATGCGGGCGCGCCGGCCGTCGCCGAGCATTATTTCAACGCCCGTTTCGCCTGCCCGGTGTGCAGTTATTCGATCGCCGAACTGGAGCCCCGGCTGTTTTCGTTCAATTCGCCGATGGGCGCCTGTCCGTCGTGCGACGGCATCGGCACGATGGAGTTCTTCGACCCGGCGCGGGTGGTCGCGTTTCCGTCGCTGAGCCTGGCCAGCGGCGCCATCAAGGGTTGGGACCGGCGCAACGCGTATTACTTCGCGATGCTCGAGAGCCTGGCGAAACATTACAAGTTCGACATCGACACCGCGTTCGAAGACCTGCCCGAGGCCACGCGCCGCGCGGTGCTGCACGGCTCGGGCGACGAGGAGATCAAGTTCAGCTACGTGATGGAGTCCGGCGCCTCGCAGGGCAAGAAGATCACGCGCAAGCATCCGTTCGAAGGCGTGTTGCCCAATATGGCGCGGCGTTATCGCGAGACCGATTCCACGGTGGTGCGCGAGGACCTGGCGCGTTACCGCAGCACCCAGCCCTGCCCCGACTGCGCCGGCACCCGGTTGCGCCGCGAAGCGCGCCATGTGAAGGTGGGCGAAGGCACGCAGGCGCGCGCGATCTTCGAGGTGAGCCACAGCACGCTGCGCGAATGCCTGCTGTATTTCCAGTCGCTGCGGATCTCCGGCGCCAAGGGCGAGATCGCCGCCAAGGTGGTGCGCGAGATCGGGCTGCGGCTGAAGTTCCTCAACGACGTCGGGCTCAACTACCTGAGCCTGGATCGCAGCGCCGAGACCCTCAGCGGCGGCGAGTCGCAGCGCATCCGGCTGGCCTCGCAGATCGGCTCCGGTCTGACCGGCGTGATGTACGTGCTCGACGAGCCCAGCATCGGCCTGCACCAGCGCGACAACGACCGGTTGATCGACACGCTCAAGCATCTGCGCGACATCGGCAACAGCGTGCTGGTGGTCGAGCACGACGAGGACATGATCCGCGCCGCCGACCACGTGATCGACATGGGCGTGGGCGCTGGCATCCATGGCGGACGTGTCGTGGCGCAGGGGCGCTTCGAGGACGTGCAGGCCAGCGCCGAGTCGCTGACCGGGCAATACCTGGCCGGCACGCTGCGCATCGAGGTGCCGCGCCAGCGCACGCCGTGGTTGCCGGTGGTGGCGACGTCCCCGTCGTCGGCGGACAGCCGGCCCGGCCGTGGGCGACCGAGTGCCGCCGCGCTGGCCTGGGCCGAGCGCCAGGCCGAACATCGGGCCACGCAGGGCGAACTGCAGGCGATCCGCGTCGTACAGGCCAGCGGCCACAACCTGCAAGGTGTCGACGTCGCGTTCCCGGTCGGGCTGCTGACCTGCGTCACCGGCGTGTCGGGCTCGGGCAAGTCGACGCTGGTCAACGACACCTTGTACGCGGCCGTCGCGCGCCAGTTGTACCGTGCGCACGTCGAACCTGCCCCGCACGAGGCGATCGAGGGCATCGAATATTTCGACAAGGTCATCAACGTCGACCAGTCGCCGATCGGCCGCACGCCGCGCAGCAACCCGGCCACCTACACCGGCATGTTCACCGGCATCCGCGAACTGATGGCCGAGATGCCGATGGCGCGCGAACGCGGCTACGGTCCGGGGCGCTTCAGCTTCAACGTCGCCGGCGGGCGCTGCGAGGCCTGCCAGGGCGACGGCGTGAAGAAGGTCGAGATGCATTTCCTGCCCGACGTCTACGTGCCCTGCGACGTGTGCCGCGGCAAGCGTTACAACCGCGAGACGCTGGAAGTGCAATACAAGGGCCGCAACATCGCCCAGGTGCTGGACCTGACGGTGGAAGCGGCGTTCCAGTTTTTCGAGAGTGTGCCGACCATCGCGCGCAAGCTGCAGACGCTGCTCGACGTCGGGCTGTCGTACATCAAGCTCGGGCAGTCGGCGACCACGCTGTCGGGCGGCGAGGCGCAACGCGTCAAGCTGGCGCTGGAGCTGTCCAAGCGCGATACCGGCCGCACCTTGTATATCCTGGACGAACCCACGACCGGCCTGCATTTCGCCGACATCGCGATGTTGCTCACGGTGCTGCAGCACCTGCGCGATGCCGGCAACACCATCGTCGTGATCGAACACAACCTCGATGTCATCAAGACCGC
>JBFIDI010000138.1:0-11820 GCA_041581405.1 Burkholderiaceae bacterium | reverse complement strand
GCGTCAGTCCTGCGTACACCAGCGACACGCTGGTGGCCAAGCGCGAGGGCGACACGTTCGGTGCGCCGGTGCGTTTCCCGCATGCGCGCGACGGGCGCAACGAATGGGGCGTCATGCTGGGCGGCGATGGTGCGTATTACTACGTCTCGCACGACGAGACGCGCGAGCTCAACATGGACATCTACCGCAATGCCCAATTGCTGGCGATTCCGGGCCGCGAGAAATACCATGAGGACAACCCGCATTTCGCGATCACGCCGTATGGCCGGGAGCTGTTCTTCGACTCGGGCAACCGGCCGCAGGCCAAGGGCAAGAGCCATCTCTGGGTGACGCGCGAAACGGGGGGGCGTTTCGGGGAGCCGGTGATGTTGCCGCCGCCGGTCAACGTGAAGGATTCGACCGAGGTGCAGCCACACCTGACGGCCGATGGCCAGCTGTATTTCACGTCGGCACGCGACGGCACGATCGCGATCTATGCGTCGCAGCGCACCGGTGCCGACAGCTGGGCCGAACCGCGCAAGGTGTTGTGGACCACGCGCAAGTCGGGCGCCCGCGCATGGGGCCTGGGCGAACCCACGCTCACGGCGGACGGCCAGTGGTTGTACTTCGTGGTCGTGTTCGACAACGGCCGGCAGGAGTTCGACGCCGACATCGCCCGTGTTCGCCGCACGGACCCCGCACGGTGACACTGCCGCTGTCGGGCAACCCGGTTCCGGGCGGCCCGGGCACGCCCCGTGTCAGCGTGATCATGAACATCCGCAATGGTGCGCAGACGCTGGGCGCCACGCTCAGGAGCCTGATGGACCAGACCTTCACCGACTGGGAACTGGTGGCATGGGACGACGGCTCCACGGACGGCTCGGCTTCCCTGGTGGCGGCCCTGGCCGACCCGCGCGTGCATCTGCACGCCTCGTCGGCGCCGAGCCACCTGGGCGCGGCCCGGCAACACGCGATGGCGCAGGCGCGCGGCCAGTGGCTGGCGTTTCTCGACCAGGACGACGTCTGGCTGTCGCACAAGCTGGAGCAACAACTCGCGCTGGACGAGCCCGGCGTCGATCTCATCTACTGCCGGACCTTGAAGATGTTCGAGCAGGGCGGCCGGAGCGATTTCGACCACCGCCACGAACATGTCGGCCTGCCCGAAGGCGACATCTTCATGGAGCTGGTCGAACGCTCCTGCTTCATCTGCATGAGCAGCGCGCTGCTGCGCCGAGAAGCGCTGCAACGGGCCGGCACACTGCCCGACTGGGTTCACGTGGCGCCGGACTACTGGCTGTTCCTGGCGCTGTCGCGATCCGACGCCGCGCGGGCGGTGCAGGAACCCCTGTGCCTGTACCGCGTGCACGCGGGCGGCATGACCGCCGCCAGCCTGGGGCGCATCCAGGACGAGGCGATCATGATGCTCGAGCACTGGCGCGCGCAGATCCCGGCGCCGTTGCTGGCCCGTCGGCTGCAGGTCCATCACACGGTCGGCGCCTACGTGCAGTTGTTGACGGCAGGCCAGCGCCTGCACGGATGGCGCCGTCTGCAGCAGCAGGGTTCCATGCCATACCTGCTGTCGCGGCCGCTGGCCCGCGCCTGGCGTGCGTTGCGCCGGCGCTGGCAGCTGCCGCAATGGCAGCGCCGTGCGCGCCAGGCGGGACTGTTGCTGCCCAAGGCCCTCGACCGAGGTGTGGCATGAGCGCGCCGGGCCGTTCCCAAGCGCGAATCCCGCAGCGCGTAGCGCGAAGGGTCGTCCAATGAGCGCGCCGGGCCGTTCCCAAGCGCGAATCCCGCAGCGCGTAGCGCGAAGGGTCGTCCAATGAGCGCGCCGGGCCGTTCCCAAGCGCGAATCCCGCAGCGCGCAGCGCGAAGGGCCATCCCGTGAGCGCCCGCGACCGCGACCCGTCGACGTTGACGCGCGCGCGCGTGCTCGGTACGCCGGTCACCGTGTGCACGTTCGTGCAGGCCCAGGACGAACTCGCGCGGCTGGTGTCCCGCGGTGGTGCGGCGTATGTCAGTTGCGCCAATGCGTATTCGACGACGATGGCGACCGACCTGCCCGATTTCGCGGCGGTGCTGGCCGACGCAGACATGGTGACCGCCGATGGCATGGCGGTGGTGTGGGCCCTGCGGGCGCTGGGGCATGGCCATGCCGAACGCGTGCACAACGACGATCTGTTCCTGGCCTGTTGCGCCCGGTTCCCGGATTGGCGGCATTTCCTGGTCGGCGGTCGTGATGGCCAGCCGGAACAGGTGGCCGCGGCCATGCGGGCCCGGTTCCCGGGAGTCCGGATCGCGGGCGGCTGCGCCACGCCGGTGCGGCCGGTGCCCGCGCAGCAGCAGGCCCGGATCCTCGCGCAGATCCGCGAGGCCCGGCCGGACATCGTCTGGGTGGGCATGGGTACGCCGGCCCAGGATCACTGGATGCACGAGGCGGCCGCGCAGGTCGGTCTGCCCATGGTCGGCGTGGGCAGCCTGTTCGACCTGCTGGCCGGGCGCACGCGGGCGGCTCCGCAGTGGGTCAAGCGCAGCGGCCTGCAGTGGGCCTTCCGGCTGATGCAGGAGCCGCGCCGGCTGGCCGGCCGCTACCTGGTCTACAACAGCCGTTTCGTCTGGGGCCTGGCGCACCAGTGGTGGCAGCGTGACCGAAAGGACGTGCATGGTTGAGCGGATCGTCGACACGGAGGCCGAACGCCCCGATCTGTCGGTGGTGATCGTCACCTACAACGCCGTGTCGCTGATCGGACCGTGCCTGGATTCGCTGGCAGCCGATTGCGCCGACCTGCGCATCGAGGTGTTCGTCGTCGACAACGGTTCGAGCGACGGCACGCCCGACCTGCTGCGTCGTGCCTACCCGTGGGTGCGGTTGAACGCCACCGGCCGCAACCTGGGTTTCTCGGCTGGCAACAACCAGGCCCTGCCACTGTGCGCCGGCCGCGCCGTGATGCTGCTCAACCCCGACACCGTCGTGCATCCCGGCGCCATTGCGCGATTGCTCGCGCACCTGGACGATCACGCCGACGCGGGCGCGGTGGGGCCGATGTTGCGCCTGGGCGATGGCAGCATCCAGCCCGAATGCGCGCGCCGCCTGCCCGCGCCCGGCAACCTGCTGGCCTGGTTGCTGTTGCTGGACAAGCTGATGCTGCACCTGCCGGGCCGGCACCGGTCCGGGGCCGCGGGCGACCCGCCGACGCCGACCTGGTACGACGGCTTCAACCTGCTGGCCTGGCCACGCCAGCGTGCCTGCGCAGTGCAGAGCATCTGCGGTGCATGCATATTGTTGCGGCACGAGGTGCTGCAGCAGGTGGGCCTGCTCGACGAGACTTCACCCATGTACCTGGACGACATCGATTTCTGCCGACGCATCCTGGACGCCGGCTGGGCCATCCACTACCAGCCGGACAGTGTCATCACGCACCTGTGGAAGCAGAGCAGCGACCCGCGCCGTGCCGGCGACCACTATGCGCTGGGATGCCACGCGATCTGGCTGTACCTGTGCAAGCACCATGGGCGCGCGGCCGGCCGGGCCTTCGAGGCCATGGCGGCATTGGCCGCGGCGTTGCGACTGCCGGCGGCGGCGTTGCTGGCGGTGTGGCCCGGACCGACACAACCCCGGCGCCGATATCGCCTGAGCATGGCGCAGGGATTGGCCCGCTGGGCCTGGCGGCTGCCGAAGCGGCCACCGCGGTTCGGCTTCGCCAGCGAAACACTGCCGGATTCCTCCGAGGCGCCGGCCCGATGAGGGTATTGCACGCCTACAACCAGCATCGGGGCGGTGGTGGGGCCAACAACGTGACCCAGGCCACGATCGAACTGCAGCGTGCGCAGGGCCTGCAGGTCGAGGTACTGGCGCGCAACGCCCTGCATCTGCCCAAGGGCCTGCGCGGGCTGCCGGGCCGACTGGAAGCGGGCACGGGTGTCTTGTGGGGCGGCAGTTCGGTGCGCGAGTTCCGGGCCCTGCTCGAGCGCTTCCAGCCGCAGGTGGTGCACGTGCACGAGATCTATCCGATGGTGTCGCCGTGGATCCTGCCCGAGTGCACCCGTCGCGGCATCCCGGTGGTGATGAGCTGCGTGGACTTCCGCATGACCTGCCCGCTGGTCACCCACACCCGGGACGGCCGCAGCTGTACGCGTTGCCTCGACCCGGGCCGCGAATGGCACGCAATACGTTACAACTGCCGCGGCAGCCTGCCCGAATCGGCGGCGTCGGCGCTCTACAACGTGGGTGTGCGCACGCTGGGCCTGTTCGCGCGCCATGTCGACCACTACATCGCACCATCGGCATTCGCCGGCCAGTGGCTGGTCCGGCATGCCGGGCTGCCGGCCGATCGGTTGAGCGTGATCTCGCCGCCGGTCCACATGCCCGACACCGCGGCCGATGCCGCGCAAGGCAGCTACATCGCCTACGCCGGCCGATTCGCGCCGGAAAAAGGCCTGCCGGTGTTTGCCGCCGCCGCGCGTGCCACCGGTCTGCCGTTTCGCATGGCGCGCCACCACGCGAGCCTGGTGACGACGGACATACCGGCCGGCCCCGAGGTCGTCGTCACGCACGACGCGGCCGAACTGCAGGCGTTCTACCGCGGTGCGCGCGCCCTGGTGCTGCCGAGTCTGTGGTTCGAGACCTTCGGCCTGGTCGGCGCCGAGGCCATGAGCCACGGCATCCCGGTGATCGGCTCGCGCCTGGGCGCGGTCGCCGACCTGGTGGAAGAGGGCGTCGACGGACTGCTGTTCGAAGCGGGGGACGCGCAGGCACTGGCACGCCAGGTCCGGCTGTTGTGGGACGACCCGTCGCTCGCGGCACGCATGGGCCGGGCCGCGCGCGCCAAGGCGCTGTCGCACTGGGCGCCACAGCGGCACGCGCAGCAGGTGCTGCAGGTCTACGAGACGCTGCTGGCGCGCGGCGGCTGAGCGGCCATCGATCGGACTCGGTCACGCGCACGGGTCCTGCGGTTGCCGGTGTCTTTTCCCGTGCAGGTCGCAACGGGCGAGCCGTCGCGGGATCGACACATGGGATCGGGGCGCGTCGATTGCCGTGGCATGGTGCCGCCATAAATGTCGATTAAATTGACACTTGCGTGGCTCCAATCGGGCCCGGTCCGGTAAGCCGTTGATTTTGCTGCGCAAAAATTTTGCGGTGTCATTCTTGCTTGTATTTTTCTTTCCCAAGCCAGACAGGAGAGTGCCAAATGTCTATCGTGCATACATCTTTCAGGACGGGGATCGGTGCCGTGCTGGCCTTGGTCATGTCTGTGCTGAGTCCCGCGCCCGCCCATGCGGCGCTGCTCACCTACTCGTTCAACGGGGTTGCATCGGCCGGTTCCCTCGTCGATTTCGGAGGCGGGCCCGTGGCGGTCGGCGGCGTCGCCGTCTCCATCACCGGCAGCACCACGACCGACGTGGACCTGACGGCTGCGGGCGATGGCCTGGGCCTGTTTGCCGCCACATCGACCTACGACTTCGGCGCTCTAGGGTCGTTCACGACGGACGTGGGCGGCGACACCTACTTCCAGAATTGTTTCAGTTCCACCGGTATCACCTGCGTCGGCATGTTCAACGGCGGGACGGGTTTCCTGCTCGGGTTCCCGGAGATCGTTGGCGACCCCGACTTCGGCATGCCCATCGGCACGCCGGCCGGCGGGTTTTTTGCTGGCTCGGATTTCCGGTTCCTGCAAAACGTTGGTGGCGGCCAGATGTTTCTCTCCATCGATTCGCTCACGGCCGCCTCCATCCAGGCGGTGCCGGAGCCCGGTACGCTGGCCCTGGTCGGGCTGGGCCTGTTCTATCTGGCCTCGCGCCATCGTGCGAAACGCTGACCCGGTGTGACGGGCTTGCTTGCCGATGTCGCCATCTCCAGATGGCGCATTGCTGTGCGAGCGTCGGACTTGGCGTGTCCGATCACGTTTGCGTCGATGGCCTCAACGTCGAGCACGCTTGGGCGCAGCATGCGCGGTGCGCTTGATACGCGCCTGACATAGCAGCGCATACGGCAACCGCCTTGCGGGACTGGCTGCGCACACCCGCAGGTGCGCATCGGCGGTGCTCCGTCCGGCCGAGTCTTGCCCCATCACATGCGAGCCTGCGCAAACGGGATGGCGGGTCACTACACTGTGACCGGGTTTCATTCGTTTGCAACAGAGGCCAGGCATGAAGTTCGTCAAATGGCTGGGCATCGGACTCGGTGGTGTCGTCGCGCTGCTGGGGCTGGCCATTGCCATCATCTCGGTCAGCTTCGACCCCAATGCCTACAAGGACGACATCACCCGCTACGTGCAGGAGAGCCGGCAGCGCACGCTGACCATTCCCGGCACGCTGAGCCTGTCGTTTTTTCCCAAGGTGGGCGTGCAGGTCGGTGCGGTCAGTCTGTCCGAGTTCAACAGCGACGCGGTCTTCGCCAGCGTGACGGGAGCCACCGTGTCGGTCGAACTGCTGCCCCTGCTGTTGTCGAAGCAGGTCGTGGTGGACCGGGTGCAGATCGACGGTCTGTCGGCCAGCATCGTCAAGCGCAAGGACGGTAGCTTCAATTTCGACGATCTCGTCACGCCGGGCGGATCGCCCGAGGTGCCGGCGGCCGATGGGCCCCGGAGCCAGACCCCGGCATTCGGCCTCGACATCGACGGGGTGACGGTCGACAACGCCGCAGTGCGTTACCAGGACGAGATCAGCGGGACGCAGCTCGCAGTCTCGCAATTGCATCTGCAGACCGGGCGCATCGCGGACAAGACGCCGACCACACTGGAACTGTCGGCGACGGTCGACGGCGTGCAGCCCATGGCGGCGTTGCGCGTAGGCCTCGTGGCGGGCATGACGATGGATCTCGATGCCCGCACCCTGGTACTTGCCGGCCCCAAGGCCAGCGTGCAGGGAGACCTGCAGGATGGCGCCATGATGCTCGGCGGCCTGGACCTCGCGCTCGATGCCGACGACCTGCGGCTGGAGCAGGACACGCTGCGGGTGGCCGCGCGCGCGGTCGTGCTGATGGCCAAGGGCGCGAGCGCCGGCAACCGTTTCGATCTGAAGGCCGCGCTGGGCAGCCTGGTGCTGGATGGCGCCACCCTCGGCGTGGAGCTGGAACGTGTGGCGATGACCGCCTCCGGCACACGTCAGGGAGATCCGTTCGAGATGTCGCTCGACGCGCCGAACCTGCATCTGGGCCAGCACACGGCTTCGGGCGAAGCCATCA
This sequence comes from Burkholderiaceae bacterium, assembly GCA_041581405.1. Lineage (GTDB taxonomy): Bacteria > Pseudomonadota > Gammaproteobacteria > Burkholderiales > Burkholderiaceae_C > CAISIP01. The sequence continues at coordinate 4,658 of JBFIDI010000138.1, read as the reverse complement.
CCGGCGCGGTGAAGCTGGCCGGCCGGCAGAAACTCGACGCCCGCTTCACGCTCTCGGGTATCTCGGGCAATGCCCGGTCGTTTGCCATATCCAGCGTCACGCTGGACTACGACGCGGCCAACGCCGATTCGACGATGGTCGGCGACGTGTCGACCGCGCTGGCCGGCGATCTCGATGCCCGGCTGTTCGAACTCAGGCAGATCGACGCCAGGCTGAAGATCGACAACGCTGACATCCCGGCCAGGACCGTGACGCTGCCGATCCAGGGGCAGGTGCGCGCCGACCTGGGCAAGGGCACGGTGACCGCGGACCTGCGCACCCGCATGGACGACAGCACGATCCAGGCCAGGCTGGCCATGCCCACGCTGGCGCCGCCCCGCTACGATTTCGACGTCAGCATCGATACGCTCGACGCGGACCGTTATCGCAGCCGACCTGCAGCGACCGCCGGCGCAACGGCCGGAGCCCCGGCACCGGCCGTAACTGCTACCGAACCGGCCATCGACCTGAGCGCGCTCAAGGGCTTGCGCGCCACCGGACAGCTGCGCATCGGCGCGCTGAAGGTGGGCAACGTCAGGCTCAGCAAGGTCGAGCTCGCGCTGGACGCCGATGCGGGCAAGCTGCGACTGGATCCGATCCAGGCGGGCCTGTACGGCGGCAGCATGATTGCGGCGCTCGGCGTCGACGCCAACAGCAACGGCTATCGCGTCGAGGGCACGCTCAGCGGCGTACAGGTGGGCCCGTTGCTCAAGGATGCTGCGGACCAGGACATGCTGGAAGGCAAGGGCAACGTGGTGGTGGATGTCGCGACCCGCGGCACCGTGGTGTCGGCGCTCAAGCGCGGCCTGGACGGCCGGGTCGGCATCCGGTTGAGCGATGGCGCAATCAAGGGTATCAACATCGCCGAGCGCATCCGCAAGGCCAAGTCCTTGCTGGGCGCGAACACGGGAGCCGAAGCGGCGAACAAGAGCGAGAAGACCGACTTCAGTGAACTTTCGCTGAGCGCGACCATTGCCGACGGCGTGGCCACCAGCGACGACCTGACGATGGCTTCGCCCTTGTTGCGCGCCAAGGGCGCAGGGCAGGTGAACCTGGCCGCCGATACGCTGGACTACACCATCCGGCCCAAACTCGTCGCCACCGCCAAGGGCCAGCAGGGCAAGACCTACGAGCAGCTCTCGGGTATCGAGATGCCGGTCAGGATCTACGGCGCGCTGGACGCGCCGCAATACAAGCCCGACTATGCCGCCGCGGCCATGAGCGCCGCGAAATCCGACATCGGCGGCAAGTTGCTGGAGCAAGCCGGTGGCAGCAAGGCGGGCGCTTTGCTGGGTTCCCTGCTCGGACGGGACACGGCCAAGCCAGAGACCGACGGCAACGCCGCACCGGCTGCCGAGGACCCGAAGAAGAAGGCCAGGGAACTGCTCAAGGGCTTGTTCAACTGAGTCGCAAGCGTCGGCGCGACGAACCAGGTAGTGGCCGCGAGCAGCAACACGACTGCGACCAGGCTGACCGAGGTACTTCCCATTTCGCCAATCCTTGCGCCGCAGGTGCCGACGGCCGTCGCATCCACCGCATGGCATGGGGGGCGGACGCGAATCGACTTGGCCCGCACCTCGGGCCGCCAACAGGGCCCCTCGTATCGCGATTGCAACTGGCCTATCATCCATTGCAGGGACGGGCCGTGCTTGCGCGCGCCTGCCGCCGTCGGTGTGTGGCTGATGCCTTGTTCCGTTGCAGCACACGGTCGTTGGGTTTCCTGTGCCCGGCGCGATCGCCCGTCAGGGTCGATCGCGCGATGCCAGCCGGGATGTTGAATCACAAACAGATTTCGGGGGACAGGACATGCAGTTGGAAGATCTCCGTCGGTTCTGGCATCAGTCCGTCGAGGCGACGCAGACCGCGCTCACGCAGCCGGAGACCTATACCCAGGCTGCCGTCATTGCGCTGATCTACGCGATCGCGTTCTTCGCCGCCAAACGCGTGCGCCAATACGCGCCGGTGCTCGACGACGATCGCATCACCGACGCGTCCCACCCGATCCTGCGCTTCATCGCCAACTGCGGCAACCTGATCTTTCCGTTGACCGCCATCCTGTTGCTGCGTGTCTCGGCCGAACTCAGCAGTACGTTGCTGAACCAGGACTGGCTGCTCAGGACCGCGCTGACCATCGCGCTGTTGCTGTTGTTCATCTCCGCGGTCAACGATTTCATCGGCAGTGCGCTGGTGCGCCAGCTGTTCAAGCTGATCGGCATCCCGCTGCTGCTGCTGCACCTGGTCGGCCTGCTGGACGACCTGATCCGGATCCTCGATTCGATCGCGGTCAACGTCGGCAATATCGAGATATCGGCCTACGGCATCGTGCGCGTCGCGATTTTCGGTTCACTGCTGTTCTGGCTCGGCCGCATTTCGAATCGCACCGGGCGCGAAATCCTCAATCGCCAGACCGAGCTGCACCAGAGTACCCGCGAAGTCGCGTCCAAGCTGCTCGAAGTGGCGACCTTCGTCATCATCGTGCTGCTGCTGCTCAACGTGATGGGCATCAACCTGACCGCACTCGCGGTGTTCGGCGGGGCACTCGGCGTCGGCCTGGGTTTCGGCCTGCAGGCGATCGCGTCGAACTTCATCTCGGGCCTGATCATCCTGTTCGACCGTTCGGTCACGGTCGGCGACTATGTCGAGCTCGAGGGCGGCAAGGCCGGCATCGTGCGCGAACTCACGCTGCGATCGACGACGCTCGAGACGTTCGAGGGCAAGGACGTGATCGTGCCGAACGAGAAGTTCATCGTCGAGACCTTCATCAACTGGACGCACAAGGACAAGCGCCAGCGTTACCGGGTGGATTTCTCGGTGGCCTATGACAGCGACATCGACGCGCTGATCGCGCTGATCAAGGGCGTCGTCGCATCCCATCCCAAGGTGCTCAGCGGCGAGGAACTGCCGATCGAATACCGGCCCGATTGCGAGATCGCCAGCTTCGGAGACTCCGGCGTCAACATGTTCGTCGAGTTCTGGATGGAAGGTATCGACGATGGCAAGAACCGGGTCGGCGGCGACCTGTTGCTGATGATCTTCAACGCGATGCGCGAACACGGATTCGAGATCCCGTTCCCGCAGCGCGAAGTGCGGGTGCTCAATCCGGGGTTCAACTTCGGCCCGGTGCAGAAACAGGAGCCGGAGCGGGGCTGAGGCCGGCAGCCTGCGGCCGGGTGGGAACCTGCCCGGCGCCAGAGCGCGCAACCGATTTCTCGATGACCGATGCGCGGGGAAGCCGGCGCTTCGTCGGCACCATGACCGGTGGCCCTGACGGTCCTGCGCCCGGCACTGGTATTGCGGCGTGCCCGACTGCATAATGTTCCCGTTTCCAGGAGCCGCCATCATGGGTCAGACGATTCGATTGCATCTTGGCGCAGTGCTGCTGGCGATGGCGGCCGCATGGACTCCGGTGGCCGGCCACGCGCAGACCGACGCATCCGCACTCAGTGCGCTGTCGGCCCTGCCGCTGGCCTCGGTGGTTGCCAGCGAGGCGGGTGCCGCGGTGTCGCAGGTGTCTGCGCAGGTGCTGGTGGCGGGTGCCGAACTCGTGGTCAGGACGGTTGCCAGCACGGCACGCGGAACGATTTATGTGCTGGAACGCCTGTCCGACGGTGCCCGTATCAGCGTCGAGGTCACGGCCCGGGCCGCGGGTGCCGCGTCGCTTGCGATTGGCACCGCGGTCACCGTCAGTACGGTCGCGGCCGGCGTGATCCTGTCCGCCGCGGGCGAGGCGATCGCGTTCATCCCGAACGAGGTCGGTCGGGCGCTGCTGCACAACAAGCAGCTCACGAACTGATAGCCGACTGTCTGCCCGCCATGCCACCGCGTCTCATCCGTTGGTGCCCGCTTGCGGTACTGATGGCCTTGCTGCTGGTGCCGCCGCCGGCGTGGGCCGGGCGCTCGTGCGAGTCCAGGCCGCTGACGGTCGATACATTGCGCGATGGCCTGGCGATGGCCGAAAAGACCCGCCAGGCCTTGGACGCCAGCGGCGAGCAGGTGGTGTTGCTGGCGCGCTCCGGACAGGACCTGTCCAAATACGGACTGCGGTATTCGCACCTGGCATTCGCCTACCGCCAGCCCGAAAGCCAGGGTGGACACGTCTGGCGCGTCGTGCACAAGCTCAATTTCTGCGGCACCGCCGACGCCGAGATCTATCGCCAGGGTCTGGGTGAGTTCTTCCTGGACGACCCTTGGCGCTACGAGGCGGCCTGGGTCGCACCACGCGCCGACATCCAGCAACGCCTGCTGCCGCTGCTGCAGGACGATACTGCCGTGACGCGCCTGCACCTGCGCAGCTACAACATGCTCAGTTATCCGTGGAGTACGCGTTACCAGCAGTCCAACCAGTGGGTGATCGAGACGCTGGCGATGACGGTCGAGGCCGGCATCGCGACCCGCGCACAGGCCCAGGCCTGGTTGCAGCTCCAGGCTTACGCGCCAACGACGCTCAAGCTGGGCGCCTTCACCCGGCTCGGCGCGCGAATCACCGCGGCCAACGTCGCGTTCGACGACCATCCGAACGAGAAGCGCTTCTCCGACCGGATCGAGACCGTGACCGCGGATTCGGTGTTCGCGTGGATGCAGCGATCCGGCCTGGGCCGGCCAATGGTGGGGCGCCGGCT
>JBFIDI010000137.1:0-11878 GCA_041581405.1 Burkholderiaceae bacterium | reverse complement strand
TTCTGCTGCGGCTTGACACGTGCGAACACGTTGACGTGGTGCAGCCGCCGGGCCAGCGCCGCCGCATCCAGGCCGGCGAGTTCGGCACCGGTGATGACCTGCGGGTTGTCGCCGATGCCCGCCTGCGCGGCGATCGCGGCCGCGGTGCGCGGATGGTCGCCGGTGATCATGATCACCCGGATGCCGGCACGCCGGCATGCGGCCACCGCCTGCGGCACCTGCGGCCGCAGCGGGTCGGCCAGGCCGATCAGCCCGACGAAGTCGAAGTCGAAGTCATGCTGGTCCGGCGGGTGGGCGGCGTGTTCGCGGTGGCGCGCCTTGGCCACGCCGAGCACGCGCAGGCCGCGGTCGGCCATCGCGTCGGCCCGGGTTGCCAGCCGTGCGCGCGCGGCCGGCTCCAGGTGGCACAGGTCGGCGATCGCCTCCGGCGCGCCCTTGGTCGCCACCACGTCGGCCGTTCCCGCCGCGCCGTGCCACAGGTGCGACATCGCCATCATGCGCGGCGAGAGTTCGTATTCCTGTGCCAGCGCCCATTGCGGATGCAGGTGCTCGGTGTCGGCGAGTTGTTCGCCGGCGAAGCGGTGGAAGGCCTGCTCCATCGGGTCGTGCGGGTCGATCTCGCTGGCCAGCACCGCGTATTCCAGCAGTTCGTGAAAGGCTTCGGGCAATGCGGCCTCGCCCAGGCCGTGCAGCTCCAGTGCCTGGTCGCCGACCTGCAATGCCGCCACCGCCATGCGGTTGTGCGTCAGCGTGCCGGTCTTGTCGACACACAGCACCGTGGTCTGGCCCAGCGTCTCGATCGCGCCGAGCCGGCGCGTCAACACCTGGCGCGCCGCCATGCGCCGCGCACCCAGCGCCATGAACACGATCATGATGACGGCGAACTCCTGCGGCAGGATGCCCATGGCCAGCGTGATGCCGGCCAGCGTGGCCTCGAGCCAGCCGCCGCGCAGGTGGAAGAACAACACGGCCAGCAACGTGCTGAGCGTGATGCCAATGAGCACCAGGCGGCGCGTCAGGCGCGCCACCTCGTTGCGCAGCGGCGAGCTTTCCAGCCCGATCGCCTCCAGCGACTGGCCGATCCGGCCCAGTTCGGTGCGCCTGCCAGTGGCGGTCACCCGCGCCATGCCCTGGCCGCTGGTCACCAGCGTGCCGGCGAACACGGTATGCCCGGCCTGCTTGGGCACCGCCTCGGACTCGCCGGTCAGCATCGACTCGTCGCTGGCCAGTTCGTGTGCCTCCAGCAGTTCGCCGTCGGCCGGCACCCGGTCGCCTTCGGACACCAGCAGCAGGTCGTCGACGACCACCTCGCGCCCGGCGATGCGCCGTGCCTGGCCGGCGCGGATCACCCGCGCGCGTGGGCTCGACAGGTCGCGCAGCGCCGCCAGCGTGTTGTCGGTGCGCCGCTCCTGCGCGATGGTGACGCCCATGATGATGACGACGAAACCCATCAGGACCAGCGCCTCGCGCGGATCCCCCATGGCCAGGTACACCGCGCCGGCGCCCAGCAGCAGCAGGAACATCGGCTCGCGCACGACCTCCCCGGCGATGTTCGCCAGGCTGCGGCGCTGGCTGGTTCCCAGGTCGTTGGGGCCGTCCTCGCGCAGGCGCCGCGCGGCCGCATCCGGGTCCAGGCCGTGGGGAGGTTCGGTGGGCATGCGACGGACGGGGCGTTGCGTAGGGTTGCGGGACGGGTCCCGTCCATCATCGCACCACAGGCGCGCAGCGGTGGTTCGCAGTGGGCCCACTCCCATGTATAACCGGTCTCACCATGACGGAAAAACTGCACCGACGCCGATGGATGGCCCTCGCGGCCGGCATGCTGGGCTCCGCCGCCACGGGCCGCGGCGCCGCGGCGGCGACCGCGGCCACTGCCGAGCTGCTGCACAAGCCGGTCGGCGCCAGCGGCATGTCGCTGCCGGTGATCGGCCTGGGCAGCTGGATCACCTTCAACGTCGGCGACGATGCGCGGGCGCGCGCGTCCTGCGTCGATGTCATGCGCCATTTCTTCGCGGCCGGTGGGCGCATGATCGACTCGTCGCCGATGTACGGCTCGTCGCAGCCGGTCATCGGCGCGGGCTTGCAGGCCCTGGATGCGCACGGGCAGGTGTTTTCCACCGACAAGGTCTGGACCTCCGGCGATGGCCGGGCGCAGATCGAGGCCTCGCGCCGGCACTGGGGTGTCGCGCAATTCGACCTGCTGCAGGTGCACAACCTGCTGGCCTGGCAGACGCAGCTGCCGCTGCTGTTCGAGCTCAAGCGCGCGGGCCGGCTGCGTTTCGTCGGCATCACCACCTCGCATGGCCGGCGCCACCGCGAGCTCGAGCAGCTCATGCGCGAACACCCGCTGGATTTCGTGCAGCTCAGCTACAACATCGTCGAGCGCGAGGTGGAGCAACGTATCCTGCCGCTGGCGCGCGAGCGCGGCATCGCCGTCATTGCCAACCGGCCGTTCCGCGAAGGCGCGCTGATCCGCGCGGTCCAGCGCGAGCGGTTGCCGGCCTGGGCGGGCGAGGTCGGCTGCGCGAACTGGCCCGAGTTCCTGCTCAAGTTCATCGTCTCGCATCCGGCCGTCACCTGTGCGATTCCGGCGACCAGCCAGGTGGCGCACGTGCGCGAGAACATGGCTGCGGCGCGCGGTCGGCTGCCCGATGCGACGCAACGCGCGCGCATGGCCGCCGCCGTGGCCGCGTTGTGAGCGGGGACTGGTGATGGGCGAATGGTCAAGCTACCGCCTGGACGACTTCCTGATGTTCTCGCCGCGCGCCTGGTACCGCATGCTCGAGTTGCACCACCGCGCCTGGTGGCCCTTGCAGGCCGTCGCGGCGGCGCTGGGCGCGGGCCTGCTCTGGACGATCCACCGGCGGCATGCCGCGGCCTTGCGCCTGGCGCTGGTGCTGGTCGGCGCGGGCCTGCTGTTCGTGGCCTGGGCCTTCCATGGCGGGCCGCATGCGTCGATCAACCTGGCTGCGCCGTATTACGCGGTCGCGTTCGGCATCGAGGGGTTGTTGCTGGTCGGCCTGGCGCTGCTGCGCCGCGAGCTCGTGCTGGCGCGTTCCGATGGGTGGAGCGGCCTGGCCGTCGCGCTGCTGGCCCTGGCCCTGCTGGTGTACCCGGCGCTGGCTCCGCTGTGGGCGCGGCCGCTGGCGCAATCCGAATGGTTCGCACTGGCCCCCGACCCGACCATGCTGGCGGCGCTGGCGGTCCTGCTGCTGGCGGGCTGCGGCGGCCGCGGCCTGCGCCATCCGCGCCGGACCGTCGTGCTGCTGTCGATCCTGCCCGTGGCGTGGTGCGTGGTGACCGGCACTACGCTGCGGCTGCTGGGTGCGCCCGACTGGTGGCTGATGCCGTCGGCCGCGTTGCTGGTGTGCGTGGTGGCGGGATGGCGGCTCGTGCGGCCACCGCCAACGGCGCCGGGAACACCTGTCGATCGATGACACCGTCCGCGCGCCTGCGTGCCGGGGCCTTCCGGGACGCGCCATGGTCCTGATCTGGCTGCAATTCCTGGTCTGTGCGGTGCTGATCGGCCTGGCGGGATACCAGCTGTCGCGTTACGGCGATGTCATCGCGCGCCGGACCGGCCTGTCCGGCGGCTGGATCGGCATGGCGCTGCTCGCCACCGCCACCTCGTTGCCCGAACTCGTCACCGGCGTCACCAGCGTCACCGTCGCCGCCGCGCCCAACCTGGCGCTGGGCAACGCGCTGGGCAGTTGCATGCTCAACCTGTTCTTCCTGGTCGTGGTGGATTTCCTGTCGCGCCGCGAACCCCTGTGGTACCGCGCCAGCCAGGGCCATGTGCTGGCGGCCGCGTTCGGTGTCGTGATGCTCGGCTTCACGATGGTGAGCCTGCTGGTCAGCCACATGGGCACGGTCGGCGACGACCCGCTGCCGGCCTTCCTGGCCAACCTGGGATTCAGCCTGGCCACGCCGGTGTTGTTCCTGCTCTACCTGGTGGCGATGCGCACCGTGTTCCACTACGAACGTGCCCACATGGTGGCGGCCACCGAGCCACTGGCGGCCGACCTGCCCACGTTGCGCCAGGCCGCAAGCCGTTTCACGCTGGCGGCCGCGGTGGTGACCGCCGCCGGCATCTGGCTGCCGTTCGCTGCGGTGCAACTGGCCGACACCATGGGCTGGAGCCGCAGCTTCGTCGGCAGCATGTTCGTCGCATTCGTGACCACGTTGCCCGAGCTGGCGGTGACGCTGTCGGCGCTGCGCATCGGCGCGGTCGACATGGCGATCGGCAACCTGCTGGGCAGCAACCTGTTCAACGTGACCATCATCGCGGTCGACGACCTGTTCTACCGGCAAGGCTCCCTGCTGGCCGACGGCTCGCCGGTGCACGCGGTCACCGCCGGATCGGCGATCATCATGACCGGACTGGCGATGATCGGCCTGTTTTTCCGGCCCCGCTCGCGCGTGTTGCGCGCGGTCGGCTGGGTCAGCCTGGGCCTGCTCGCGGTCTACCTGCTCAACACCTATGCGTTGTACCTGCACGGGGAGTGAGCGTCGCCGTTACTCTCGGGTTTGCGCGCCGGCATTCATGGGCACTGCAAGACACCGCCCACGTCCTGGCACACACGTCCGTCGGGCCGCACCAGCGCACCGCCGATGGCGTTGGCGCGCGTGCCGTCGGAGTTCCAGCAGCCGGTGCTGTCGCAGCGGCCGGTGAACGTGGGCGGCGGCACCGGATCGACGGTGATGGTCGGTGCGGGCAGGGCCGGCACGCGGATCTGCCCAGCCGCCGACGGTACCGTGATCGGGGCCTGGTAGGGGCGCGGGGAGCCCCCCCGCGCCGGGGCGCTGGCCGCCGCGGCGGGTGTCGCGGCACCCGTGTCGGCCGGCTGCGTCGGCGGCGCGGCCGGTGCGCCGGCATGCGACAACACCAGGGCGATGGCGAGCAGGGGCGTGCGCGGCGGAGATACGTGCATGATGGAAGGATCGGACCCGCGCGAATAAGTTGCACCGGTGAAACGAAAAAGAGGCGTTATCATGCCGCCTCCATCCGCCTGCCCCTTGGAGCAGGTCTGCGCAGCGCAGCGCGCCTGCCGCTGCATGACATGAACATCCCATGCAAGCCCTGATCGTCTCCACCGGCGTGGTCGCGCTCGCCGAAATCGGCGACAAGACCCAGTTGCTGGCCTTCATCCTGGCGGCGCGGTTCAAGAAGCCGCTGCCCATCATCGCCGGCATCCTGTGCGCGACGGTCATCAACCACGGCTTGGCGGGAGCGCTGGGCGCCTGGATCACCGCTGCCGTCGACCCGCGATGGCTGCGCTGGATCCTGGGCCTGTCGTTCATCGCGATGGCGGCCTGGACCATGGTTCCGGACCGGATCGAAGACGAGGAAACCCGCATCGCCAGCCGCCTGGGCGTGTTCGGCGCGACCTTCATCACCTTTTTCCTGGCCGAGATGGGCGACAAGACCCAGGTGGCCACGATCGCGATGGCGGCGCATTACGCGCAGGCCTTCCTGGTGGTCGTGGGCACGACGCTGGGCATGTTGATCGCCGACGTGCCGGCCGTGTTCATCGGCGACCGGCTGGCCGGCCGGATCCCGATGAAACTGGTCCATGGCATTGCCGCGGCCGTGTTTGCGGCGCTGGGCGTCGCGACGCTGCTGGGCGCGGGCGCCGGCCTGGGGTTCTGACCGACCCTGCCCGTGCCCCTGCCCGTGCCCGTGCTCGCCCTCGTGGTCGCGGTCGCGGTCGCGCGCGATGGCGCGTGCGGCTTGGCAAGCCCCTCGCAACGCGCTAAGCTGGTCCGTCCGGGCACCCGATGTCCGGCTCGACACCATGCACACACTGATTCTTGTCGTCCTGCTGCTGGCCGCCACCGCCGGGCAGGCGCGCGTGATCAACATCGTCGAGCCCAGCCTGGGCCTGGCGTTCACCGAAACCGAGGTGATCGCGCATGCCGAGCCCGCCAAGCGCGCGCTGCTCGGGCAGTTGCGTCGGTCGGGGCGGCTGGGTTGCGAGACGCATTGCGCCCGCGTGGCGGCCGTGTGGCGTGCATTGCATCCGGTGATCGCGGCCCAGCGTACCGGTCGGCAGGTCGACATGCGGCTGGTCGTGGTGCGTGATCCGCAGATCAACGCGTTGTCGTTTCCGGACGGCACCCTCGTGGTGTCGGAGTCCTTCATCGACAGGCTGGTGCTCGGTCCGGCCGAACTGGCGTTCGTGCTCGCACACGAGGCCTCGCATGTGCTGCTGCAACACGAGCGCCAGGGCCTGACCTCGATGCTGGCCCTGATTCCGTCGCGCGCGCAACGCACGCCGCGTGATGTCTACACCGAGATCGAATTCAACTATTTCGCGATGTCCGACGCGATGCAGATGGTGTTCCACCAGGTCGAACGCGAGGCGGACGAACTCGGCCTGCAGCTGGCGGCACTGGCCGGTTATCCGCCGCACGCGCAGCTGCGCTTCCTCGAACAGGCCTCGGCGCGCGACCTGCCGCAGCAGTCCATGCTCTCGAGCCATCCCGACATGGGCAGTCGACTGGAGAGCCTGCGCCGCACCTTGCCACTGGCGCAGCGCTTGTGGGAGGTCGGGTTGCAGTGACCCGGCGCGCCGCCCGGCGCGGGTCGTACCGGCATTGAGGGAAAATCGGCGGCATGACCGAATCCGAAAAAACCACCCGCCCGGCGTTGCCCGACCACCTGTCGATCGACCCGCGCAGCCCGCACCACGTCGCCGCCGTGTTCGAACACGATGTCGGCATCCGACTCAACGGCAAGGAGCGTTTCGACGTCAGCGAATACTGCGTCAGCGAAGGCTGGATCAAGGTGCCCGCCGGCAAGACGCTGGACCGCAAGGGCAATCCGCTGCTGATCAAGATCAAGGGCACGGTGGAGGCTTTCTACAAGACCGCGTAGGCGCGCGCACGATGCCTGCCGTGCGATGCGGTATGGCCGCCGCAGCGGCCCTGCTCCTGGTCGTGGCGCCGGTTTGCACGGCGGTCCGCGCACAGGGATTCGATGTGACCCCCTGGCCGGCGCGCACGGATGCGCCGCCGCTGCAGGCGCGCGACCTGCACGGCCAGCGGTGGGACCTGCCCACGCTGCGCGGCAAGGCCGTGCTGATCAACTTCTGGGCCAGCTGGTGCGCGCCGTGCCTGGTGGAAATGCCGTCCCTGCAGGCGCTGGCCCGGCAACACGGGCCGGACCGGCTGGTCGTGCTGGCGGTGAACTTCAAGGAGTCCGCCCCGACGGCGCAGCGTTTCGTGCAGCGCAGTGGCCTGGACCTGCCGGTGCTGCTCGATCCGGACGGCGCGATCGCGCGGCAATGGCAGGCCCGGGTGTTCCCGACCACGGTGCTGGTGGCGGCCGACGGCCGCGTGCAGGCGGTCGTGCGGGGAGAACTCGACTGGACCGGTCCGCAGGCGGCGGCACTGGTCGAACCCTTGTTCCGGACGGCACCGCCGAAGACCCCGTAGCCGGGGCAACGATAATCGGCGCCGGCCATGGCGGGGTACCTGTATGTACGCCTCCGGCCTGTCTTTTCACTATTCCGGAGTTCTCTTCATGACCACCGTGCGAACGGCGCCTGCGCGCCGCATTTTTGTTCAACAGATCGCCGCCGCCGCCGCCGCGGTCGCCCTGCCGTCCCTGGGTACGGCAGCTGCCGCCACCGGCGAACGCCGCTTCGCGCCGCGCGCCGGCCAGTGGCGCAGCTTCGAGGTGACGACCCGCGTCGACATCGCCCACGTGGATGGCGCCACGCGCGTGTGGCTGCCGATTCCGTCGGTCAACACCCCATGGCAGCAGTCGCTGGAGAGCGCCTATTCCAGCAATGGCGTGGCCCGCATGGCCGACGACGAGCGTTATGGCGCCCGCATGCTGATGGTGGAGTTCGCGCCCTCCGTCGCGCAACCCCACGTCGAGCTGACCAGCCGCATCATGACGCAGGACCGCTCCATCGACTGGTCCGCGCGCAGGACCGGCAACGACGATGCGGCCATCCGGGCCTACTGGACCGCGGCCACCGAAATGTTGCCCACCGACGGCATCGTGCGCCAGACCGCCCGCGCGGCCGTGGGCGATGCGCGCACCGACGTCGAGAAGACGCGGCGCATCTACGACTGGATCATCGCCAACACCTTCCGCGAACCGACGGTCAAGGGTTGTGGCGAGGGCGATATCGAGACCATGCTGGAGACCGGCAACCTGGGTGGCAAGTGTGCCGACCTCAATGCCCTGTTCGTGGGCATGTGCCGCGCGGTGGGTGTGCCCGCGCGTGATGTCTATGGCCTGCGGCTGGTGCCATCGGCCTTCGGTTACAAGGAACTGGGCGGCAACCCGGCCAGCCTCAAGGGCGCGCAGCACTGCCGCGCCGAGGTCTGGCTGGGCGGTTACGGCTGGGTGGCGATGGACCCGGCCGACGTGACCAAGGTGATGCGCCAGGAAACCGCCGAGTGGATCAAGTCGCCGGCCGACCCCGTCGTGGCGCCGGTCGCCAAGGCGCTGTTCGGCGGCTGGGAAGGCAACTGGATGGCGTACAACGTGGCGCACGACGTGGTGTTGCCCGGCTCCACCGGGCCGAAGATCGGCTTCCTGATGTACCCGATGGCCGAGAACGCCGCCGGCCGGCTGAACCACTACGCGCCGGACGATTTCCGCTACCAGATCACGGCGCGCGAGATCAAGGCCTGACGGACGCCGGCCCGAGACGCTGCGCTGCGGCGACGGTCCACGCCGTCGCAGCGCCCCCGGCGTTCAGACGAAGGCCAGCGTCTCGCGCGCACCGGCGGCGCGCTGGATCGACGCGAACTGGGACGCGAACATCTCGGTGCCGGAGACACCGACGGCGGGTTGCTCCTTGCGCATGGCCAGGCGCGAGCCGTCGCGGCCGGTGGCCGTGACCTCGGCGATGGCCACGTTCAGGGCCGGGTCGGCGACCAGCCGCGCGCGGCAGGCGTCCAGTCCGGTCGTGGCCAGCGCACAGGTGATCATGGTGTTGATGTTGCGCGGAAACAGCGGCGCGATGCCACGGGTCGGCCCGTCGTACAACACGGTCTCGGCATCGATGCCGGCCGGGTCGATGCCCGAATCGCGGAAGTCGATGTTGGCCGGGTTCTTGTAGAAACTGATCACGACCTCGCTCCACTGCTCGCGCCATTCGTGCAGGCTGTCCAGGCCCATCAGTGCGCCATGCGGTATCGCCAGCGAGGTGCCGGCCGCGCGTGCGGCCTGCAGCATGCGTTCGCGCAATGCGTCGTCGGCCAGTGCCGATACCGACAGCGGCATGTAGTCGGCCGCCGACAGGATCCGTTCGCCCCAGTGCTGCGTGAAGACCGGGTGGGCCATCTCGATCACCAGGTCGGCGTCGCGCTCGGCGAACCGCTCCAGGTCGTCCAGTTGCAGCGCACGCGGCACGTCCGCCAGCGCGGGCGCCGAGCGGTTGTGCACGAAGGCGATCTCGAGGCCGCAGGGCGGGCCGTCCACGACCCGCTGGTAGACCTGCCGGCCGATGCCGCCGAAACCGATCAGGCCGATGCGCGCCGTGCGCCGCGCGCGTGCCGCGGCCGGTGTCATTGCGCAACCCAGCCCGACGCGCGGATCACCGGCTCCCACATGGCCACGCCGCTGCGCACCAGTTTCGCCATGTCCTGCGGGCTGCTGTAGGCCGGCTCGAAGACGATCTTGTGCATGCGTTCGCGCACGTCGGGCCGGGCCAGGACGGTGCGCAACGCGGCATTGACGCGCTGCACTTCGGCGCTGTCGGTCTTCGCGTGCATGAACATGCCGAGCCAGTATTCCCAGGAGATCTTGTAGCCTTGCTCGGAGAAGGTCGGCACCTCGGGCATGGCGGCCGAGCGCTTGTCGCCGAGCACGGCGATGACCCGGACCTTGCCGGCCGCGTGGGCCTCGACGAAGTCGCCCAGCGCGGTGGTGCCGGCGGAAATCTGTCCTCCCATCAGGTCCTGCAGCATCGGGGCCGAGCCGCGATACGGGACCGACACCAGCGAGGCCCGGGTCTGTTGCGCCAGCAGATGCACGAAGAACTGCGGGATGCTGCCAGGCGCGGGAATGCCGATGTTGCCGCGGCCCTCGGCGCCCTTGGCCCAGGCGAAGTACTGGTCGAGGTTGCGTGCCTCGACGCCGCTGTGGACGGCGAATCCGCCGGCGTAACGCGCGACCTGCGCGACCGGGGCGAAGTCGGTCAGGGGCTGGAAGCCGGGTGTCTTCATCGTCAGCGGCGACATCACGATGGTGTGGTCGGGGCTGAGCAGCATCGTGCGGCCATCGGCCGGCGCCGCCTTGAGCGCCTGCGCGGCGATCAGTCCGCCGGCGCCGGGCTTGCTTTCGATGATGACGGTGGTGCCCAGTTCATCCTTCAGATGATCGGCCAGGATACGCGCCACCACGTCGATGGTGCCGCCCGCAGGGAAACCGACCAGCATGCGGATGGGGCCCTTGTCGGACTGCGCCAGCGCCGGCGTGGACGCCAGTGCCAGCGCGGCCAGGCCGGCCATCAGCGTGTGGCGGCGCGTCGAGGCGAGCATGCCGACCAGGCGGCGCAGGGGGTGAAACGATGCAGGCATGGGAAGACTCCTTCAGGTTGGGGTTCGGGGGAGACGGGCGGTGCCGGGGTTGGCGGTCGCGCGCGCGGGGACACGGGCGGACGACGTGCCGGCACGACGAGGACGGTGCGGATGCGGCTGGTATAAGGTGGGCCAATCCCGTACCCGCCAGGCCATCCGATGAAAAAGAAGACACCACGACACGCAGCCGCCGCGGCCGCACCGCCGGTCGCCGCGCGGCGCGCGCGAACGGACACGGCGCCGCAGACCTTCGACCTTGCGTGGCATCTGCCGCATCTGCTGCGGCGTGCGCACTTCGATGCCGAGGCCTGTTTCACCGAGGTGTACGGCCATGCGGCCACGTCGCGCCAGTTGGCGCTGCTGGTGGCGTTGTCGCAGGCACCGGGCGCGACCCAGGTCGAGATCGCCCGGGCCGTCGGGCTCGATGCCAATACCTGCAGCGACCTGGTGCGCCGCACCTGTGCCAAGGGCCTGATCGTGCGCAGCCGCGGCGAGCACGACGCCCGGGCCTATACGCTGGAGTTGACCGAAGCCGGTCGCGCGCTGGTGACCGACTGCGCGGTGCCGCTGGCGGCGCCGTACAGCGCACGGCTTGCCGCTCGGCTCACGCCGAAGCAGCGCCTGGAACTGGCGCGTCTGTTGCGGTTGATGCTGGGTATCCATGTGCCTGCGTCCCGGGGTCACGCCAAGGGTCCTGCCCCGTAGCCGGGTCGGTCCGGCATATTAGTACGTATTCGTACTGAATGCAAGAACATTGCCGGTGCGGGGTGCGACCGGCCACGGGGTGCGGGGTCGGGACGGCGGCCGTGCGGCGCCGTCCCTCAGTCGGTGTCGAGATGCGCGGTATCGTTGAAGCGCCGCAACCACCACTGCGTGCCGAGCACGACGATGCTGTGCAGGGAGCCGTTGTCCGCGCCGTCGAAGCTGCGGTGGCGCGCGCCGACCGCATGGGCCGCCAGCGTGCCGATGACGCCGCCGTGCACGACGCACACCACGCGCTGGCCCGGATGCGCCGCGTGCAGGCGCTGCAACGCGTCGACACATCGCTGCTGCAGCTGGGTCGACGATTCGGCGCCGGGAATATGGCCCCATTCGCCGTCGGCAACGACGCGCAGCCAGATCGGGTCCTGTTGCGCGGCGAATGCGCGCAAGCGTCCGCCTTCCCATGCGCCGAGGAAGACCTCGCGCAGCGCCGGCTCGACGCTGGCGGTGATGCCGCGTGCGGCCAGCAGCGGGGCGGCGGTCTGGGCCGTGCGCCTCAGGTTGGTGACATAGACGGCGTCGATGCGTTCGCGCGCCAATCGGTCGCAGACCCGGCGCGCCTGTTCCAGCC
>JBFIDI010000136.1:0-11903 GCA_041581405.1 Burkholderiaceae bacterium | reverse complement strand
GCGGTCCTTGATGTCCTGCACCCGCAGCGGCGCGCCACTGGGCAACTGCATGTCGAAGCTCAGCGTGGCGTCCAGCACGAAGTCGACGGTGTAGCCGAGGTCGGACGCATGGCGGGTCGTGGTCTCGCAGCATTGTTCGGTGCGGATGCCACTGACGATCAGCCGCCGCACGCCATGCTCGACCAGCCAGACCTCGAGCCCGGTACCGACCAGCGCGCTGTGGCGGGATTTCTGGAACTGCGCGGCGGGCTCGAACGGCAGCAACTCTGGCAGCGGCCGTACATGGCCGGACGCGAGCGCGAACGGGTTGGACGCGATGGCCGGCCCGTCCACGTGCAGGATACGCACGACCGGAATGTCGCGCGCCAGGCAGCCGGCGATCAGCGCGTTCTGGGCTGCGACATAGGCGCCGAAATCACGGGTGTCGAAATACGGGCGATGGCGGAACGACTCCTGCGCATCGATCACGAGCAGACAGCTTTTCATGGGGGACTCCAGGGGGTTGATGATGCCTCATCTTCGCCTGGAGCAACGCGTTGCGCGGCTCGCTGCTGGCCCTGTTTCGATCAGAATCGGACATGACTGACGCGGCCGGTGCGCGGCCGCGGGTGTCACCCCGGGCGATCATCGGCCGACATCGCCCCATGTCGCCCGCCGTATGTTTCGCTTGCTTCAGCGGCTGTCTTTGAGGCCGGAGATGGCCACTGCCTCCGCCCACTTCTTGGAGTCCGCCCGCACGTGTTGTCCGAACGCCGCCGGCGTCGACGGCAGCGGGGTGAACGCGAATTCCTTGAATCGATCGCCGACCTGGGTGGTCTGCAAGGCCTTGCGGATCTCCGCCGACAGCTTGTTCACCAAGGCTTCCGGTGTCGCGGCGGGCGCGAAAAGACCGGCCCATGTGTAGACCGTGAGGTCGGGGTAGCCCGATTCCGCGAAGGTCGGCGTGTTGGGTGCTATCGGCGAACGGTCCGTGCTGGTGATGGCCAGCAACTTGAGCTTGCCGGCCTCGACATGTTGGCGCACCGCCAGCAGGGGCAGGAAGGCGACATTCACCTGGCCGCCGATCAGGTTGGTCGTTGCCGGGCCTGTTCCGCCAAACGGCACATGCAGCATGTCGATACCGGCGTGCTTGTTGAACATCACGCCGGAAAAGTGCGATGCGTTGCCTGCGGTATAGGACGCGAACGACACCTTGCCCGGATTCGCCTTCACCCAGGACACGAAGTCCTTCAGGTTGTCGGCCGGCACGGAGGGATGTGCGGCCAGTACCAACGCCGAACCGAGGAAGTTGGACACCGGGCGGAAGTCACGCTCCACGTCGTACGGCAACTCCTTGTAGACATGCGGATTGATGGCCATCAGTCCGCTGCCGCCGAGCAGCAGCGTATAGCCGTCGGGCGTTGCCTGCATGGCCGCCTGGGCGGCAATCAATCCGGAGCCGCCGGGCTTGTTGTCGATCAGAAGATGCTGGCCGGTGCTTTTCTTGAACTCCTCGCTCATCACCCGCAACGCGGTATCGAGGGTGTTGCCAGGCGAGAACGGCGTGATCACGCGTACGGGTTTGTCGGGGAAGCTGTCCGCCTGGGCCGTGCAGAGTACGGCGGCGCCGAGCACCGTCGCAGCGAGCCTGGCGAACGTCTTGAACCGAATTGTCATGTCTGTCTCCTTCGTGGTTGTCGTGAGGGCGGGATCTATCGGTGTTCGACTGCGGCTACCGAAGTGGCTGGCGCGTGGGCGTGACCGGCGACGCGTTCGAGCCATTCGCGCATGTGTTGCGTCACGGTCTGCGGTTGTTCCAGCGGCGCGAAGTGGCCGGTGTCGGCCAGCACCTGCCATCGGGCATGGGCCATGGCGGTGGCCATTTCCTCGCCGAACCTGGGGGGCGCGACCGGGTCGTCGCTCCCGGAAATGACGAGCGCGGGACAGGTGATGGCGGGAAGCAGCGCACGGCTGTCCGCGCGGTCGATGACGGCCCGGGACTGTCGGACGAAGACCTCGGCGCCGACGCGCGCCATCATGGCGCGAATGCCGTCGACCAGTTCCACGTCGTCGTGGCGCGCGGCGGGCAACATGAACTGCACGAGTTGGGCCGTCACCGCTCCGAAGTCGGACTGTGCCGATGCCATCATCCGCTCGCGGCCGGGTTTGGCGGCGTTGTGCTCGGCGCGCGCCGAACTGTTGATCAGCGCCAGACCGCACACCCGCGGGCCGTGGCGGCGCACGATCTCAAGCGCCACATAACCACCGAGCGAGAAACCGGCCATGGCAAAGGGACCTGGGGGCAGGGCCGACACGGCCGCGTCGGCCATGTCGGCGATGTTGTCGTGGTGCGTCAGGTCCGCCGCATGGCATTGGGCGATGTCTGCGAGTGCCTGGCGTTGGTGCGCCCACAAGTGGGCATCGTTGCAGGTACCGGGCAGCAGGAGCAGGGGGGTGGGATGCATGGGCATATCGGTTGTCACACGGTCGCAGCAGGGGAGACGTGGGGTTGGCGGGGCGGCGGATGCGCCGCCGCGAGTTGTTCGCGCAGCACCCGCTTGAGGACCTTGCCGACCGGGTTGCGCGGCAGCGCCTCGAGGATCGCGAGTCGTTCAGGCAATTTGAAGGCTGCCACGCGCTGCCCGTCGCGCAGGAAGGCCGTGAGCTGCTGCAGGTCGAGCGCAGTATCGGCATGCAGGACCACGCAGGCGCACACCCGCTCGCCCATCAGGCTGTCCGGATAACCGATCACGGCGGCCTCGCGCACGGAGCGATGGGCCAGGATCAGGTTCTCGAGTTCCTCCGGAGATATGTTCATCCCGCCGCGAATGATCAGGTCCTTGGATCGCCCTACATACCGGTAGAACTCGTTGCGCGGGCCGGAGATCTCGAACAGGTCCCCGGTGCGGAAATACCCTTGTGCGTCGAACGATTGCGCCGTCTTGTCCGGCGCGTTCCAGTAGCCGTGGAAGATGGTCACGCCCCGGTAACGCAGCTCGCCGGTGCGTCCGGGTTCCGTGATTTCCTCGTCGGTCTCGAGGTCGACCAGGCGTGTCTCGATCCTGCGTGTCGTGGACACACTCCACTCGATGCCCTGAACCCCGGCGCGCGGAAAGTATCGGGCGCGATCGGCGGCAGCGGGGATGTCGCGCGGGCCGCTGGTGAGACTGGCGCCTTCGTTGGAGCCGAAGTGGTTGACGATGTCGACGCCGAAGCGGTTCTTGAAACCCTCCACCAGCCATGGCGACAAGGGGGCGGAGCCGGATCCGATCGTGCACAGGCGCTGGAAATCGATGCCGTCGGCCAGCGTGTCGTCATGCAGCATCTGGCCCAGTACCGCGGGCGCTGCGATGGTGTAGTCGATGGACTCGTTGCGCAGTTGCTGCAGGAATATCGCCAGGTCGAAGGGATGGTGCTGCACCGCCGTGCCGCCCAGTTTCAGCCAGGCTACGAACCCGACCGAGATGCCGGCCATGTTGACCAACGGGAACGGGCACAACATCCGGCATTGCGGTTGCAGCTGCGCCGATTCGATGGCAGCCGGCGCGACCGACAGCCATTCGTTGTGGCTGCGTGGAACACCTTTGGGAATCGCCTCGGTGCCCGATGTCCAGCAGATCGTGAACACATCGTTGGCCGACAGCCCGAGCGTCCTCGTGTACGCGCGCAGCGCATCGGCGTCGTGCCGATCGGCCATCCTGGATTCCAGCGCAGTCACACCATCGGGCCAGGCGGTCCGAGGATCTCCGAACGCAAAGACCGTGCGCAGCGCCGGGTGCTGTACACGCAAGGACATGAACATGTTCGCGTGCGCATGGCTCCCGATGCGCCGGCTGGTGATGGCGGCGCGGGCGCCGGTCAGCGTCAGCACATGTCCCAGCTCGTGTTCCCGGTACTGTGCGGGCACCGGTGTGACGATGGCGCCCAGTCGCGCGCAGGCCAGGTACACGACGAACTGCTCCACGCAATTGGGCATTTGCACGACCACGATGTCGTCATGGCGCAGCCCATCGGCCAGCATTACGGCCGCCAGGCGCTCGACCTGCGCGTCGAGCTGCGTGTACGTCAGGCGTCGCGGCTCGCCATCGGTGATGCTGGCGCGGTTGGGCGCGTCGACGACGGCGGTGTGGTCCGGTAACTGCTGAACATTGGCGCAGAACAACTGGTCCAGCGTGGTGTCGCCCCACCAGCCACGGCGCGTAAAGTCGGTGATCCTGCTTTCGGGAACGAGCTTCATGTGTCTCCTGCGAACAGGCTGCAAGGTATTGATTGCGCGTTGGATGCACGCAAATTAACTTGCATTAATGAACGAGTTCCAATAATCTACCACCATGGCGTCTAGTAACGCAAGTAAAAATGACCAAGGTTAATACGGACGCGCGGCGCCGTCGCAAGTCGCCGGCACCGGCATCGGGTGATTCCGCCGCCCCCGGGGGGCAGCACGACGCGGGCGAAACAGCGCAGGATCAGCACAACGATGCGGACGCAGGCTCACGCCGCGAAGAAGCCAGGGAGATCGCGCATTACCTGCGCAATTCGTCGCTGCACGATGCGCTCGACGTGGTCGGGGATTGGTGGACCCAACGCATCCTGCGCGAGTCCTTTCTCGGCGTTCGCCACTTCGAAGCGATGCAGGCCCGGCTGCAGATTCCGCGCCAGACGCTGAGCCAGCGGCTCAAGCATCTGGTGGCCCACGAACTGCTGGATATGTCGCGCGGTGGCTACCGCCTGACGGAGCGTGGCCTGGCCTTGTACCCGTGGGCACTGATGGTCTGGGAGTGGACCCGCAAGTGGGGCGGCGAGGCGGGGCCCGCGCATCCCGGCAGCCTGACGCACTATCCTTGCGGCCATGCCATGACGCCGCTGTTCGTCTGCAGCGCATGCCTGGTGCCGGTGGGTCTGCGCGATGTCTCCTATCGTGGTACCGATGTGCCGCCTCGCGACCCGGCCAGCCCCGCGATGACGCGTACCCGATGGAAGGGCAGCAAGGTGGTCATGGACCCCGGTCGTGCAAGTCACCATATCGCCTTCATCACGGCGGATCGCTGGACCCATCTCATCCTCGCGGCGATCTTCTTCGGCTGCCGCAGCTTCGATCACATCGCACGGGAAATCGGCATCGCCTCCAACATCCTGTCGCATCGCCTGACGCTGCTGCAGCAGGCGGATTTTCTGCAGAAGAAGCGGTCCCTCGAGGATGCCCGGCGATTCGTCTATGCGCTCACGCCGCGCAGTCGCGATGTGTTTCCGTTGACCATTTCCTTGCTGCAATGGGCCGACATGCAGCTCAAGCCAGAGGTGCAGCCGCCGGTGCAACGTTTTCACCGCAGCTGTGGCGCCCGTTTGCAGACCAAGGTGATTTGCTCCCACTGCCACGGCGAATTGTTGCCGCGTGCGGTGGGTTTTCAGCACGCCGAACCGTCGGAGCCACAACCGACGGCGTGACCCTTTCATGGAGGTAGACACAATGAACGAAACGATCGAACGACCCCGCCCGGACGCGACCGGTACCGACGTCAGCATGGAAATGGAGCGCATGGAGGATCTGCCGCCGGTGCTGCGCGACGGTTTCGCGCCGGTGACCCAGGAGCTCGACATTGCCGAGCTGGAGGTGATCGGCACCGTGCCCACCGATCTGAACGGTGCCTACTTCCGCAACGGCCCGAACCGCCGGTTCGCGGCGGAAGGCCGTTATCACTGGTACGACGGCGACGGCATGATCCACGCCGCCTATTTCGACAAGGGCAAGGTGCGTTACAAGAACCGCTGGATACAGACCAATCCGCTGAAGGAGGAGTTGCAGGCAGGGCGTGCGTTATGGAAGGGGCTGCATGAAGCGCCGCGGCCCGACCGACCCGACATGCCGTTGAAGAACACGTCCAACACCGACGTGCTTTTTCACAACGGGAAGCTGCTGACGATGTGGTACCTGGCCGGTGGCATGTACCACGTCGATCCCCACACGCTGGAGACCCTGGGTACGGCGAGCTTCGACGGTGCGCCCGACCTGCATGCGTCCGCGCACTCCAAGGTCGACGAGCGCACCGGCGAGTTGATCTACTTCGACTACGGCAAGGAGGCGCCCTATATGCACTATGGCGTCATCAGTCGCGATGGCAGGCTTCGCCACAAGATCCCCGTGCAACTGCCGGGCCCGCGACTGCCCCACGACATGGCGATCACCGAGCACTACAGCGTGCTGCATGATTTCCCCTTGTTCTACGATCCGGACGCGATGGCTGCCGGACGCCACAAGCTCACGTTCGACGCGGCCATGCCCTCCCGTTTTGCGGTGGTGCCGCGTTACGGTTCGGTGGAGCAGATCCGCTGGTTCGAGGCCAAACCCAACTACATGTTGCATGTGGCCAATGCCTGGGAGGAGAAGAACGCCGCGGGCGACGATGAGATCGTGATGATCGGCACACCGTTCCGCCTGCCGCGCGACCTGGCGGGCAACATTGAAGCGGAAAGATTCGCCAAGATGTGGGCCGTGATGCACCGCGACTTCCTCTATTACGAGTGGCGGTTCAACCTGCGCACCGGGCAAACGACCGAGCGGGTGGTGGACGACGTGTTCTGCTCGGAATTTCCGATGATCAACGGCCTGTACCAGGGTTTCAAGACGCGGTACTCGTACAACATCGCCATGGTGCGCGAGAGCTACAAACAACCGCGTTTTGCCGGACTGATCAAATACGACCTGCAAAAAGGCGTGGCCCAGGCGTGGAGCGAAGGTCGCGACTTCTTCTACAGCGAGGCGCCTTTTGCACCGGCCGACAACCCGCAAAGCGAGGACCATGGTTATCTCGTGAGTTTCGTGTGGAATGCCCGCGAGAAGCGCTCCGAAATCCAGGTGTTCGACGCACGATCCTTCGGCGGTGGACCGCTGGCGCAAATCATCCTGCCGCACAAGGCGCCGCCGGGATTTCATTCGACCTGGGTCAGCGGTGAACGACTGCAACGGGGCTGGTAAGTCGGGGCGCCGCCGCGCAAAGATACTGATCGATCCGTCGTCGGTCTGACAGGTTCAGCCGGTGGCCCGCAGCAACCGCCGCGCCAGTGCGGCCATGACCACCGCCAGCATCGCCCCGCCCCCGGCCAGCAGCCAGGTGGCCAGCGTCACCTGCTGCGGATAGAGCGGCAGGTCGAGTCCGACCGCCTGGCCCACCAGGCCGGCGATCGCCGCGCCGATCGCGCCGCCCAGGGCGCCCAGGGTCGGCGCCGAACCGGCGGTCGCGTCCTCCTGGCCTTGTTGCGCAGCGGCCATCACGCGCTGGTTCAGGAACGCATACGAGATGCCGAAACCGGTGCCGATCGTCAGCAGCGACACCGTGATCCAGGCCAGCGGCTGGTCCGGCAAGGCCCACGCCAGGCCCGCCAGGCCGGCGCCGATCAACAGCGGCCCGGCCTGGATGCACAGCGCCTGCCCGCGCGCCGCCAAGGGCGCGACCACCACCGCCGCCAGTGACCACGCCACCGCATGCACCGCGCCCAGGTAACCGGCCACGGTCGGGCTCTGGCCGCGGTGGAACTGCAGCAGAAAAGGCGTGTAGACCGAGATGCACATGTGCGCCAGCGGCATCAGCAGCAGCATCCACAGGCCCAGCGAGACCGGATGCTTCAGGCCCGGGAACACGGTGGGGAAGATGTGGCGCGTGCTGGCCCGGTCCAGCCGCAGCATCAGCGCGATCAGTGCGAAGCCGAGCAAGACCAGCAACACGCCCCAGGCGACCGGGTCCAGCCGGTTGGACACCGCGATCGCCATCACACCCGAGGCCAGCAGCATGAGCCGCAACGCGGGGACGGCGACGGTATCGCCCGAACGCACCGGCGCGCCGGGCAGGACCCAGCGCACCAGTACCAGCATCGGCAGCGGCAACAGCGCCGTGCCGACGAAGGCGGCGCGCCAGGACCAGGTCTCGGTCAGCCAGCCACCGGCCAGCGGCCCGAGAAAAATCGCGAACGCCCAGGTCACGGCCTGGATGCCGAACACGCGCGGCAGCAGCCGGATGTCGAACAACTCGCGTACCAACGCATAACTGAGCGCCACCAGCACGCCTTCGCCGAGGCCTTGCAACACCCGGCCGACCAGCACCAGCGCAATGCCCGGTGCAGCGGCGGCCAGCAGCCCGCCGGCCGTGACCACGAGGCCGGCCAGCACCAGCGCCGGGCGCGCGCCGAGCCGCGCCTTGAGCAAGGCCATGGAGGCACCGCCCAGGATGGTGGAGACGAGGTAGATGCTGGTGGCCCAGCTCAGGTACGGCGCGGCGCGCAGGTCGTCGACGACGTTGGGCATCGCCGTGACCACCATGAACCAGACGATGGCATGGGTGCCCACACCCAGGTTGACCAGCACCAGCGAGGCCAGGTTGCGGCGCTGGAGGAGGGCGGGCGGGCGGTTGTCGTCGTCGATCGCCATGGGTGGTCGCGCAGCTACGGCAGGGCGCGAACCCACTGCACGATCGTCTCGGCCATCGGCGCGGTCGCCTTGGGGGCGCGGATGTCACCGGCCAGCACGTGCTGGCCCGTGCTTTCGCTGTAGTCCACGACGACGGCTTTCTTGGCCGGGGCGGGGATACGCGCGAACACCTCGCGCGTCATCTGCGGGTCGACGGTCTGGTCCTGCTCGCTGTAGAGCAGCAGCAGCGGGGTCTGGAACGTCGCCATGTCGCTGTCGCGCACATGCTCGACCAGCGCCATCATCGGAAACAGGGCCTTGGTCGGGTACCGCGAGGTCCAGGCGTTGGCCTCGCGCGCATCGTCCGGCGTGCGGCCGCGCATCTCGCCTTGCAGCGCGAGTGCGATCTGCTGGCCCCAGGGGCCGTTGATGAGTTCCGAGCGCTTGTCGCGCGGGCCGAAGTTGGGCGAGACGAACACGTGGGCGGCGACGGCGCGTCCCTCGGGGCGCAGCGCCAGCCAGGTCGCCAGCGTGGCGCCGGTCGAGACGCTGATCACGAGCACCTTGTCGCCCAGCAACTGGCCGATGGCCGCGGCCTCGGTGGTGTCGGCCAGCCAGTCCTGTACCCGCGCCTCGCCCATGGCTTCGGGCGCGGCGCGCCCGTGGCCGGTCAGGCGGCTGTGGAAGAGGTTGGCGCCCAGCGCCTGCGCGACCTGCTCGGCCAGCGGTGCGGTTTCCAGCCTGCTGGCGGAAAAGCCGTGCAGGTAGACCACCGACCACGGCGTGCGTTCGCCCGCCGCGCCGTGCCAGACGATGCCCTTGGCGGTGCCGGGGCGGATGTCGGCGACGCTCGCTTCCTGTTGCGCGATCCAGCCGTCCAGCGCCTCGATCGCGGTCGGCGGGGCGGCGCGTGGCGCCGGCGCGTCCGGCCCGAAGTCGTTGCGCGGGCCGACGGCGAAGATGCCGGCCACCAGGGCCAGCACGATGGCGGTGTTGCGCAGGTAACGCAGGGCACGGCCCCGCCGTGGTTGCCGGGGGGTTGCGGGGTCGGTCGATGGTGTGGTCATGGGTGGACTGGTGGGGATGGATGCGGGCGCAACATTATCAGCCGCGCCTGACGGGCTCCGTGGCGCGGGGCGCAGCACGGGCCGCGGTGCCCGCGCTTCAGCGCGTGACGTCGGCCGCGCGCGAGCGCGGGATCACGACACCCGGATAGTTCAGCCAGATGTCGAACGGGATCTCGATGTCGGCAACGAAGCGGTCGCCGCGGTACCAGAACATGCCGGCCAGCGCCAGCCGGCCGGCACCGTCGAAGATGCGCCGCGCCAGTTGCGCCACCGGCGTGGCGAACCCGCAGCCCAACTGGCGGGCCAGCTCCAGGTCGGCGGGGGCCACCGTCATCGTCTGCTGTACGCGCTGCAGGCGCTTGCGCGCATAGGTGCCGGCCAGCCAGGCGATCTTGTGCTGCCGCTCGCTGCCGGGCGGGAACTTCGCGTGGATGTCGGTTGCCACGTAGATCTCGGCCAGGCAGAACGGTTCGCCGTCGAGCACGTGGATCTTGCGGATGAAGTGGTAGTGCGGGCAGGTGGGCTGGCCACGCGCCAGGTTCTCGGGCAACACGACGCGGCTGCGTTGCTCGAGGATGTCGAAACGCAGGTCCTGCGCGCCGGGGTCGTTGATCGCGCTGCGCAGCCGCGACCCCGGGCCGTGCGGCTGCGGCACGACGAAGGTGCCGCGGCCGCGCTGGCTGGTGATCAGGCCCTCGGCGATCAGCACCGCATAGGCCTGGCGCACGGTGATGCGGGCCAGCTGGTACTGCTCGGCCAGTTGTGCCACCGTGGGCAACTGGCTGCCCGCGACGAACTCGCCCTGCGCGATCCGGTGCCGCAACACGCTGGCCAGTTGCAGGTATTGCGTGATGCCGGCGCCGGGGGCGATGGTCCGATTCGCCGGTCGCGCGGGCGTCGCGCCGGCACGGGCTGGTGGGGCTGTGCGCGGAGCAGGCACCGGTCAGCCGACGTTGATCTGCAGCGCCCGGATGAACGGCACCCACTTGGCGCGTTGCGCCTGGGCGTATGCATCGGTCTGCTCGGGTGTCGACGGCCCGAGCGGCTGCGACGCGCCTTGCGCCAGCCGGTCCTTGACCGCTTGCAGCGCCAGCGCCTTGTTCAACGCGGCGTTGATCGTGGCGATCGCTTCGGCCGGTGTGCCGGCGGGTGCGAACAGGCAGTTCCAGGTCGAGGCTTCGTAGTCCGGCAGGCCTTGTTCGGCAAAGGTCGGCACGTCGGGTGCGACCGGGCTGCGCTGCTTGCCGGAGACGGCGAGCAGCTGGGCGCGGCCCTGCTGCGCGACCGGGCGCGCCGAGATGAAGCCGTCGAACAACAGGTCGACGTGGCCGCCCGAGAGATCGACCAGCGCGGGCCCGTTGCCCTTGTACGGCACGTGCAGCAACCGGATGTCGGCGGCGCGGGCGAAGGCCTCGCCGACCACGTGGCTGATCGAGCCCGGCCCGCCCGAGCCGTAGGTGACCTTGCCCGGGTTCGCCCTGGCATGGGCGATGAGTTCCCTGAGCGTCTTGGGCATCGTGCTGCCGGCCACCAGCACCAGCGGCGTGTGCGCGACCAGGCCGATCGAGCGCAGGTCGCGTTCGACGTCGAACGGCAGGTTCTTGTACAGGCCGACGTTCATCACCAGTTGCGAACTGGTGCCCAGGCCGATGGTGTAGCCGTCGGGCACGGCCTTGGCGACGACATCGGTGCCGACCGAGCCACCTCCGCCGGCGCGGTTCTCGACCACCACGCTCTGGCCCAGGATCTCGCTCATGTGGCGCGCGAGTTCACGCGCGATCAGGTCGTTGCCGCTGCCGGTGCCGAAGGCGACGACGAGCCGGATCGGCTTGATCGGAAAAGCCTGTGCGCGGGCCTGCGGCGACAGGCCGGGCAGCAGCGCGGCGCCGGT
This sequence comes from Burkholderiaceae bacterium, assembly GCA_041581405.1. GTDB lineage: Bacteria > Pseudomonadota > Gammaproteobacteria > Burkholderiales > Burkholderiaceae_C > CAISIP01. The sequence goes on along the minus strand of JBFIDI010000136.1, from coordinate 568 downwards.
GATGGCGCCGAGCACGGCGCGCCGCGAGAGGGATTCACGTGGTTTCATGGTGGTTGTCTCCGTTCAGGGTTGCAAGCAGTGCCGGCGCGACCCGCACCGGCATCGACAACAGGATCTGCGCCATGCCCTTGCCCAGCGGGTCGTTGCGCAGCGAGGCCATGCCGCCGCCGCCCAGCGCCTGTTCGCAGACGAAGTTCAGCGCATGGATGCCGGGCACGTCGTGCCGCGTGACCGGGCCCTGGACCAGATGCGCCAGCCAGGCGCCGACCGCCGCGGGCGTGAGTTGCGCACGCAGCACCGGCAGCAGCTGCGGCGTGCGGGCGATGACGCCGATGTTGGAGATGTCGCCCTTGTCGCCGCTGCGCGCCCAGGCCAGGCGCACCAGCGGCACCTCGACGGTGTCGATGGCCGTGTCCAGGTCCGTGTTGCCTGCGGCGGCCGGCGACGGCGACGGCGGCGGCGGACCCGATGCCTGCCCCGGCGGTTGTGCGACGGGGGTGGTGCGGCCGTCGATGGTGGTTTGCGCCGTCACCCGCGCCTTGGGCAGCAGGAAGGCGTATTGCCGGAT
>JBFIDI010000135.1:0-11937 GCA_041581405.1 Burkholderiaceae bacterium | reverse complement strand
CGAGCCGGGCATCTGGTTCGGCGACGTGACCATCTTCGACGGCGACCGGCGGACCCACGATGCCTATGCCCATGGGGAATGCACCGTGTTGTGCGTGGCACGTGCCGACCTGATGAAGATCCTGTCGCAACACGTCGAGTTGTACCAGGCCATGCTGCAGTTGCAGGCGCGTCGCATCCGACAACTCTACGGCCTGGTGGAAGACCTCAACACCCTGCCCCTGCGCGCACGGCTGGCCAAGCAGTTGCTGCACCTGGTGCGCAGTTACGGTGTTGCCAACCTGGACAATGCCAAGGAAATGCGCATCAGCCTGCACCTGGCCCAGGAAGAACTGGCGCAACTGCTGGGCGCGTCGCGCCAGCGCGTCAACCAGGAACTCAAGTCCATGGAGCGCGAGGAATGTATCCGCATCGAACCCGGCGGACTGATCGTGCGCGACGGCGCTGCGCTGATGCGTATCGTCGAAGCCGACCACTGATTCTCGAAAGGCGCCAGACGGCATGATTGATTACAGCCATTTCATCGGTACCCAGGCCGTCAGCGAAAAGCACCAGTTCGACACCGGTGCCCTGGCAACCTGGCTGAAGGGCCATCTCGAGGGTTTCGAAGGCCCGCTGACGGTCGAGATGTTCAAGGGCGGGCAATCCAACCCGACCTACAAGCTGGTCACGCCCAAGCAGCAATACGTCATGCGCGCCAAGCCGGGACCGGTCGCCAAGCTGCTGCCGTCGGCCCATGCCATCGAACGCGAGTTCAAGGTCATGGGGGCGCTGCATGGCACCGACGTGCCGGTGGCCCGGATGTTCTGCCTGTGCGATGACGAATCGGTGATCGGCCGTGCGTTCTACGTGATGGAGTTCGTCCAGGGACGCGTGTTGTGGGACCAGTCGCTGCCGGGCATGAGCAATGACCAGCGCGGCGCCATCTACGACGAGATGAACCGTGTGATCGCCGCGCTGCACAGCGTGGACTACACGGCACGCGGACTGGCCGACTACGGCAAGCCCGGCAATTATTTCGAACGCCAGATCGGCCGCTGGAGCAAGCAATACGCCGCCTCGGTCACCGAGACCATCCCGGAGATGGACCAGCTGATCGACTGGCTGCCGCGGAACATCCCGGACAGCGCGCGCGACACCGGCATGACGCGGATCGTGCACGGCGACTACCGGCTCGACAACCTGATGTTCCATGCGACCGAGCCGCGCGTGCTCGCGGTGCTGGACTGGGAGCTGTCCACGCTCGGTCACCCGCTGGCCGACTTCAGCTACCACTGCATGGCCTGGCATATCCCGCCCGGCGCGTTCCGGGGTATCGGCGGGCTCGATGTGAAAAGCCTGGGCATACCGGGCGAGCAGGAATACATCGCACGCTACTGCGAACGTACCGGCCTGACCACGCCGCAGGATCTCGAGGCGGACTGGAACTTCTACCTCGCCTACAACATGTTCCGCATCGCGGCGATCCTGCAGGGCATCGCCAAGCGCGTCGAAGCAGGCACCGCATCGAGTTCCCAGGCAGCACAATCGGGCAGGGGCGTACGACCCATGGCCGAACTGGCCTGGCAGTTTGCCCGGCGCGCCTGAACGCCGGTTCCGCGACCCCAGACGCCCCGTTCAAGACCGAGGAGACCATCATGGATTTCGACTATTCACCGCGCACCAAGGAACTGCAGGCGCAAGTGCAGGCCTTCATGGACGAGCATGTCTATCCTGCCGAGTCCGCGTACAAGGCCGAACTCGAAGCCAACACGGCGGCGGGCAAGCGCTGGAGCGCATTGCAGACGATCGAACAACTCAAGCCCAAGGCCAAGGCCGCCGGGTTGTGGAACCTGTTCCTGCCGGTCGACAGCGCCGCTGCCTCGGGGTATGCCGGCGCCGGCCTGACGAACCAGGAATACGCACCGTTGGCCGAGATCATGGGCCGCGTGCCATGGGCCAGCGAGGTGTTCAACTGCTCGGCGCCCGACACCGGCAACATGGAGACCATTGCACGATACGGCTCCGAGGAAAACAAGGCACGCTGGCTGCGGCCGCTGCTCGACGGTGAGATCCGGTCGGCCTTCGCGATGACCGAGCCCGACGTGGCCTCGAGCGATGCCACCAACATCCAGACGCGCATCGAGCGCCAGGGTGACGAATACGTCATCAACGGCCGCAAGTGGTGGATTTCCGGCGCCAGCGACCCGCGCTGCGCGATCTTCATCACGATGGGCAAGACCGATCCCCAGGCACCGCGCCACTCGCAGCAGAGCATGGTGCTGGTACCGGCCGATACCAAGGGCCTGCGCATCATCCGGCCGCTCAACGTGCTCGGTTACGACGACGCGCCGCACGGCCACGTCGAGATGGTGTTCGAGAACGTACGGGTGCCGGTGAGCAACATCCTGCTCGGTGAAGGCCGCGGCTTCGAGATCGCCCAGGGGCGTCTCGGCCCGGGCCGCATCCATCATTGCATGCGCACCATCGGACTGGCCGAGCGTGCGCTGGAACTGATGTGCAAGCGCGCCTCGTCACGCGTCGCGTTCGGCAAGACCGTGGCATCGCAGACCGTCACGCAGGAGCGTATCGCCGAGGCCCGCTGCAAGATCGACATGGCGCGCCTGCTCACGCTCAAGGCCGCCTGGCTGATGGACGTGGCCGGCAACAAGGTGGCCAAGAACGAGATCGCCATGATCAAGGTGGTGGCGCCCACGATGGCCTGCCAGGTCATCGACTGGGCGATGCAGGTACACGGCGGCGGCGGCATGAGCGACGATTTCCCGCTGGCCTACGCCTACGCCCACGCCCGCACGCTGCGTTTCGCCGACGGCCCGGACGAGGTGCACCGCAACGCGATCGCGAAAATGGAACTGGGGAAATACGCAGCCAACCCCAAGCCGGTCGACATGCCGATCACGCGCGGCAGCTGACGTCGAGCGGGTGCCCGGCCAGCGCCGGGTGTTCGCAGGATCAGATGTCCAGGCCCGACCACATGGCGTCGAGGCCCTCGAACTTCCACTTGGCGGGATCCTCGCGCGCAATGATCCGCTCGGTGCAGCCGCGTTCGGACAAGTGAATGACGACCGGCTCGATCCGTTGCGCCGATGGAATCAGGTAGAACGCCTTCACGTCCGGCAAGGTCAGCGATGTCTTGGATTGCTCGATGACCACGCCGATTCGGCCCGACGTGAGCCGCACCAGAGATCCCACCGGATAGATGCCCAGCGTCTTGGCAAAGGCCTGGAACACCGGCAGATCGAAGTGCCCGCTGGCCCAGGTCCCCATCTGGCGCAACGACTCCGAAGGGTCCCATCCGGTCTTGTAGGGTCGGTTCGACGTGATGGCATCGTAGACGTCGCACACCGCGCCCATCTTGGCAAACAGGCTGATCTCGGGGCCCTTGAGCCCCTTCGGGTAACCCGAGCCATCGACCTTCTCATGGTGGTGCAGGCACACATCGAGCGCCAGGGGATCGACGTTGGCGCTCTCCAGCAGGAAGGCCTGGCCCTTGGTGGGATGGCCCTTGACGATCGCGAACTCCGCGTCGGTCAACTTGCCGGGTTTGTTGAGCACCTGCATCGGCAACAGCATCTTGCCCACGTCGTGCAGCAGGCCCGCCACGCCGGCGGCACGCACCTTGTCCTCGTCCTGGCCCAGTTGCCGCGCCAGCGCGATCATCATCGCGCACACGGCGACCGAATGCATGTAGGTGTAGTCATCCGCCGTCTTCAGGCGCGCCAGGCTGATCAGCGCGCTGGAATTGCGGGCCACCGAACTCGATATCTCCTCGACCAGGTCGGACACGCCGGCGGCATCGACCGTATTGCCCATGCGCGCCTCGCGAAACATCGACATGACGGCCTCCTTGCCGGCGGCGCAGATCTGCGCGGCACGTTCGACCTCTTCCGAGATCGGGACCGGCGTGCGGTCCGACGCCAGGGGCATCGGCGTGGTCGGGGCATCGGGCAAGGATTCCAGTGGTACGCGCGCGGTTGCCGGCCACACGTCGTCGCCCTTGGCGACGTCGATCCAGACTTCGCGCACCTTGCTTGCGCGCAGCAGCGCAATGTCCTTGGGGTCCGAGATCACGAACCGGGAACGCCAGAACGGATTGTCGATCCAGGAACCGCAGATCTCGTCCAGAAACATGCCCGGCTCGAGCTCATCGACACTGATCTTCTTGCGCAAGCCACCCTCCGGGAAACACAGCGTTTACATCGAGCCGAATTCTTGCACAGCGTCCACCGCAGTGCACACCCGCGCCCCCGCAGTCAGCCTCTTGCGACGCGGGAAACGCCTGTCGATTGACGACGATCAAGAACCGGCCGACGACCGCGGCGGCAGCAGCGCTGCCACGGCTCGCCGTCCGGGGTCAGTGCAAATGGCGCGGCTTGCGACCACCGCCATGACCGGTGCCACCATGTCCGCCACCCGGACCCCGCCGCGGCTTGCCGATCTCCAGCGAACTGACCAGCGCGTCGAAACGCTGGGTGAACAACTTGTCGACCTCGGCGACGACACCGGACAACTCGGAGCCGTCGAAATGGCGCTCCATCAGCGCCACCAGGTCCTGCACCAGCAGGTCACGCTGCACCTGCATGATGGCCGCCGGATTCGGGCCGACGAACAACATCATGAAGTCGTCGCGCGACTCGGTGTCCGGATCCTCTTCACCGTCCTCGTCGTCGAACTCGGTATCGTAGAAACTGACCTCGATCGCGGCACCGGTGTCGGCCAGCTCGTTGAGGTTCATGCACATCTCGTCCAGCGTCTGGCGGAAGTCGTCGTCACCGCCGACCGTCCAGCAGAACTGCAACATGTGCTTGGGCGCATCGAAGCGGATGCCGGGCTCGTCCTCGTAGGAACTGCGGGCGCCGTCGGCCAGTGATCGGGCTCCGGCATATTTCCAGATCGGCTTGAGCGCCTCCTGGATCTGCTCGAACTGCACCTGCGCGCGCAGCTGCACTTCACCATGCAGGTGGATTTCAAAGGGGGGGTCGGAGCGTGGCATGGTGTATCAATTGGGCAGGAGCGTCGTCGCGAGAGCGCAACAACAACCGGCATCGGGCTGGAATGTCGCAGGACGATCCTGTGGGTCCTTCACCGGAGTCGCAGCGGGAAAATCCCGCGGCCGCATCCCGGCGAAACAAGGCTCCCATTGTGCCACGCGAACCGGCATGCGGAGTCATGTGCGAGGATCAGGTGATGGTGCCCGGAACCGGGGTCGAACCGGTACGCCCCTTATGCAGGAAAGCGGCGGATTTTAAGTCCGCTGTGTCTACCAATTCCACCATCCGGGCTGCTTGGCACGGCGCCGCGTACGCACCGCTGAACCGACACCTACCGGGTTCGACAGGTGTGCATCGGTGGAGGCGCGACCCGGAGTCGAACCGGGCTGATCGGATTTGCAATCCGGTGCATAACCGCTTTGCTATCGCGCCGAAACCATTGCGTCAGGCGCCTGGGCCCGCAGGGGCATCGGCGCCGACAAAAAAGGGAAGCCTGGGCTTCCCTTTTTGCGGAATCTGGAGCGGGAAAAGAGTCTCGAACTCTCGACCTCAACCTTGGCAAGGTTGCGCTCTACCAACTGAGCTATTCCCGCGTTTCAAGCCCCGAAGTATATAACAACTTTCAAGGGATTCCGGCAGTGGGAGCCAACTTTTTTTGCCCGCAGCCCCCTGCCCTGGCCGGGCTCAATGCTTGACCGAACGGCCCGCGTCGGAGCGCGACTTCGCCACCACGACCGGCACGTCCGAGGGCGTCGACGGCGTCGCCACCACCTCGTCCTCCGTCAGGGGTTCGGGCATGCGCACCAGCGCTTCCTCGAGCACCTTGTCGATCCAGCGCACCGGCACGATCTCGAGACCGTCCTTGACGTTCGCCGGGATCTCCTGCAGGTCCTTGGCGTTTTCTTCCGGGATCAGCACCTTCTTGATGCCGCCGCGCAAGGCCGCCAGCAGTTTTTCCTTCAGGCCGCCGATGGCCGTCACCTCGCCACGCAGCGTGATCTCGCCGGTCATGGCAACGTCGCCGCGCACCGGGATGCCGGTGAACGCCGACACCAGTGCGGTCGTCATCGCGGCACCGGCACTCGGGCCGTCCTTGGGGGTCGCGCCATCGGGCACGTGGATGTGTATGTCCTTTTTCTCGAACACCTCGTCCTTGATGCCCAGCCGCGCGGAGCGGCTGCGCACGACGGTACGTGCCGCCTCCACCGACTCCTTCATCACGTCGCCCAGCGAGCCGGTGCGGGTGATGACACCCTTGCCCGGCATCAGCGCGGCCTCGATGGTCAGCAGGTCGCCACCGACCTCGGTCCATGCCAGACCGACCACCTGGCCGACCTGGTTGTTGTCTTCCGCACGGCCATAGGTGTACTTGCGCACCCCGAGGAAGTCGTTCAGGTTGTCCGGCGTGACGACGACCGGCGCCGTCATCTTCTTGAGCTGCAGGCCCTTGATGACCTTGCGGCAGATCTTGGACAGGTCGCGTTCGAGCGAACGCACACCGGCCTCGCGCGTGTAGTACCGCACGATATCGCGCACGGTCGCTTCGCTGATCTCCAGTTCGTTGTCCTTGACGCCGTTGTTCTTCAGCTGCTTGGGCAACAGGTAACGGATCGCGATGTTCGTCTTCTCGTCCTCGGTGTAGCCGGACAGACGGATCACCTCCATCCGGTCCAGCAGTGCCGGCGGGATGTTCATCGAGTTGGACGTTGCCACGAACATCACGTCGCTCAGGTCGAAGTCGACCTCGACGTAGTGGTCGCCGAACTTGTGGTTCTGCTCCGGGTCGAGCACCTCGAGCAAGGCACTGGACGGATCGCCCCGGAAATCGGTTCCCAGCTTGTCGATTTCGTCGAGCAGGAACAGCGGATTGCGGGTGCCGACCTTGGACAGGCTCTGCAGCACCTTGCCCGGCATCGCGCCGATGTAGGTGCGGCGGTGGCCGCGGATCTCGGCCTCGTCGCGCATGCCGCCGAGCGCGACGCGCACGTACTTGCGCCCGGTCGCCTTGGCGATCGACTGGCCCAGGGACGTCTTGCCGACCCCCGGAGGCCCGACCAGGCACAGGATCGGCGCCTTGACCTTGTCCACCCGTTGCTGCACCGCGAGATATTCGAGGATGCGGTCCTTGACCTTGTCCAGGCCGAAATGGTCCTCGTTGAGCACACCCTCGGCATTGCCCAGGTCGTGCTTGATCTTGGTCTTGCTGCTCCACGGCAGCCCGGTCAGCACCTCGATGTAGTTGCGCACCACGGCGGCCTCGGCCGACATCGGCGACATCAGCTTGAGCTTCTTGAGTTCGCTCTCGGCCTTTTTCAGCGCCTCCTTGGGCATGCGGGCCGACTTGATCTTCTTCTCGATCTCGTCGATGTCCGCGCCGTCCTCGCCTTCGCCGAGTTCCTTCTGGATCGCCTTGACCTGCTCGTTGAGATAGAAGTCGCGCTGGTTCTTCTCCATCTGGCGCTTGACGCGGCCGCGGATCTTCTTGTCGACGTTGAGGATGTCGACCTCGCGCTCGATCTGCTCGAACAGGTTCTCCAGCCGGTCTTTCGGACTCGTCAGGCCCAGCACCGTCTGCTTGCTTTCGAGCTTGAGCGGCAGATGTGCGGCAATCGTGTCGGCCAGGCGACCGGCGTCGTCGATGCTGGAGATCGAGGTCAGGATCTCCGGCGGAATCTTCTTGTTGAGCTTGACGTACTGGTCGAACTGCTGCATGACGGCGCGGCGCAGCGCTTCAATCTCGCTGGATTCTCCCCGCTCGCCACCACCGACGTCGCCAGCCGGTTGCACCGGCGTGACGTTGGCCGAGAAATGCGACTCGCCTTCCTCGATCTTGTTCACGGTCGCACGTTGCTGGCCCTCGACCAGCACCTTGACGGTGCCATCGGGCAGCTTGAGCATCTGCAGGATCGTCGATACGCAGCCGACATCGAACATGTCGGATACGACCGGGTCGTCCTTGGCGGCGGCCTTCTGGGCCACCAGCATGATGCGGCGCTCCGACTCCATCGCGGCCTCGAGCGCCTTGATGCTCTTGGGCCGCCCGACGAACAGCGGAATGACCATGTGCGGGAACACGACCACGTCGCGCAGCGGCAACAGTGGCAAATCGATCGGCACGGCAGTGAGCAGGGTAGATCCGGACATGTGAGACCTTCTAGTGGTTACCAATTCCAAATGGATGGCCGGTCGTGAATTTCAACCCGCGAAACCATTATGAATGGTGCAAAGACAATGAAAGTCGGCAATTGGGTGCCGAAAGAGATGTCAGATCACGCTGGAGTGTCGGATTCAGGCTTTTTTGGCGAGTTCCCGATAGACGAGCAGCGGCGGCTTGTTCTCTTCGATCGTCGATTCGTCCACGACCACCTTTTCGACATTGCTCGCGTTCGGCAGTTCGTACATGGTGTCGATCAGGGACTGCTCCAGGATCGAACGCAGGCCCCGTGCACCGGTCTTGCGTGCCAGTGCCTTGCGGGCGATCGCCTTGAGCGCGGACGGGCGGATCTCGAGCTCGACCCCCTCCATCGACAACAACTTGGCGTATTGCTTGACGAGCGCGTTCTTGGGCTCGAGCAGGATCTGCACCAGGGCATCCTCGCTCAGCTCGGCCAGCGTGGCCACCACGGGCATCCGACCGACCAGCTCGGGAATCAACCCGAACTTGATCAAATCCTCGGGCTCCACGTCCTTGAACAACTCGGTCACGCTGCGCTGCGCCTTGCTTTTGACCGCGGCGCCGAACCCGATGCCCGACGCCTCGGTGCGGTTCTCGATGACCTTTTCCAGGCCCGAGAACGCGCCACCGCAGATGAACAGGATGTTGGTGGTATCCACCTGCACGAAATCCTGGTTCGGATGCTTGCGGCCGCCCTGGGGCGGCACGCTGGCCATCGTGCCTTCGATCAGCTTGAGCAGCGCCTGCTGCACGCCTTCGCCCGAAACGTCACGCGTGATGGACGGGTTGTCGGCCTTGCGCGAGATCTTGTCGATCTCGTCGATGTAGACGATGCCGCGCTGGGCACGATCGACCTCGTAGTTGCAGCTCTGCAGCAGCTTGAGCACGATGTTTTCGACGTCCTCGCCGACATAACCGGCTTCGGTCAGCGTCGTCGCATCGGCCATCACGAACGGCACGTCGAGCATGCGCGCGAGGGTCTGCGCCAGCAAGGTCTTGCCGGAGCCGGTCGGCCCGATCAACAGGATATTGCTCTTGGCCAGCTCGACTTCGTCCTTCTTGGACTTTTCCTTGTGGCGCAGGCGCTTGTAGTGGTTGTAGACGGCCACCGCCAGCGTGCGCTTGGCCGCTTCCTGGCCGATCACGTAGTTGTCGAGGTTGGCCTTGATCTCGGCCGGTGTCGGCAGTTCGCTCTTGCTGTCCTTGGTCGTCGTGCCTGCCGGCAGTTCGTCCCGGATGATCTCGTTGCACAACTCGATGCATTCGTCGCAGACGAACACCGACGGACCGGCAATCAGCTTCTTGACCTCGTGCTGGCTCTTGCCACAAAACGAGCAATACAGCGTCTTCTCGCTGGAGGAGCCTTTTTTCTCGGCCATGAAATCAACGCCCTTTCAACTGGAGTTGACATGATACCGAAAAGCCGGTACCGATCGCCCCGCGTGCACGCAGCACCACGGGGCCGTTGTGGACAACCGGCAACACTCGTTCAGGAGCGCTTGCTGATGACCTGGTCGACGACGCCGTATTCCTTCGACTCGTCCGCCGACATGTAGTAGTCGCGCTCGGTGTCGCGCGCGATGCGCTCGAGCGGCTGGCCGGTGCGCTCGGCCAGGATCTTGTTCAGCTGCTCGCGGGTCTTGAGGATCTCGCGCGCCTGGATCTCGATCTCGGTCGCCTGCCCCTGGCTGCCGCCCGAAGGCTGGTGGATCATGATCTTCGAGTTGGGAAGCGAAAAACGCTTGCCCTTGGCGCCGGCTGCCAGCAGGAATGCACCCATGCTGGCGGCGAAACCCACGCACAGCGTGGAAACGTCGGCCTTGATGAAATTCATCGTGTCGTAGATCGCCATGCCGGCCGATACCGAACCGCCGGGCGAATTGATGTAGAACGAGATGTCCTTGTCCGGATTCTCGCTCTCGAGGAACAGCAACTGCGCCACGACCAGGTTGGCGGTCTGGTCGTTGACCGGGCCGACGAGAAAGATCACCCGCTCCTTGAGCAGGCGCGAATAGATGTCGTACGAACGCTCGCCGCGGCCGGACTGCTCGATCACCATGGGCACCATGCCCAGGCCCTGCGGCTGCAGGTTGTGGTCTTCAAATTTCATGTCGTCTCCCAATCGAACGGACGCAACCCCAGTGGCTGCCAGGCAGCACGTGGGGTCGAACATGGCAACTGCAAGTGCACGGCTTCAAGCCGTGCCGTGCCCTCAACCCTGGCCCATCAGGTCGTCGAACGCAATCGCCTTCTCGGTGATCTTGGCTTTCGCCAGGATGTATTCCGTGACGTTGTTCTCGATCACGATGGCCTCGACCTCGCCCATGCGCTTGGCGTCGCCGTAATACCAGCGCACCACTTCGGCCGGCTTCTCGTAGCTGGCCGACAACTCGTCGATGTGGGCCTTGATCTGCTCGGGCTTGGCCTGCAGGTCCTGGGTGCGGACCAGTTCGGCCACGACCAGGCCCAGGCGCACGCGGCGCTCGGCCTGCGGCTTGAAGATTTCCTCGGGAATGGGCGCCTTGTCGGCATCCTTGACGCCACGCTGCTTGAGGTCGGCGCGGGCATTCTCGACCAGGCGCTGCAACTCCGACTGCACGCTGGAATTGGGCAGGTCGAGTTCCGCCACCGACGCCAGTGCGTCGAGCGCGGCCTGCTTGTTGCGCGACATCAGGCGGAATTTCACCTCGCGCTCCAGGTTCTTGCGGATATCGGCGCGCAGGCCCTCGACCGTCGCGTCCTCGATACCCAGGGACTTGGCCAGTGCCTCGTTGACCTCCGGCAGGTGCGCCGCCTCGATCTTCTTGACCGAGACCAGGAAGTCGGCGGTCTTGCCGGCCACGTCCTTGCCATGGTAGTCGGCCGGGAATGCCAGCGGGAAGGTCTTGCTTTCCCCGACCTTCATGCCGGTGGTGGCATCCTCGAACTCCTTGAGCATCTGGCCGTCACCCAGGATGAACTGGAAGTCGTCGGCCTTGCCGCCTTCGAACGGCTCGCCGTCGATCTTGCCCTCGAAGTCCACCGTGACGCGGTCGCTCACCTGCGCGGCCGCGTCGTGCGGGCGCTGCGAGAAGGTGCGGCGCTGCTTGCGCAGGATGTCCAGCGTCTTGTCGATCGCCGAATCGCTGACCTCGCAGGACAGCTTCTCGACCTCGGCCGTGGCCAGGTCACCGAGCTTGACCTCGGGAAAGACCTCGAAGACGGCATCGAAAGCCACCTCGCCTTCGGGGGCGCCTTCTTTTTCCGTGATCCGCGGCTGGCCGGCCACCCGCAGCTTGGCCTCGTTGGCGGCCGTGGAAAACGCTTCGCCGACCTTGTCGTTCATCACTTCGTAGTGCACCGAATAACCGTAACGCTGGGCGACCACGTTCATCGGCACCTTGCCCGGACGGAATCCGTCCATCTTGACCGTCTTGGCGAGCCGCTTCAAGCGGGATTCGACTTCCGACTGGATCGTCTTGACCGGCAGGGTCAGCGTGATCTTGCGCTCCAGCTTTTCGAGGGTTTCCACAGTAACAGCCATGTTGCTTCTCCTAATATGCGATGCCATGGGCGAGGGTCCGCCCGTCAAACCAACTCCCGGAACCCACGACCCGTTGTTACCCGGCTATGGGCCTGCACCCGCCACTGGCCAGGTCAGGATCGTTCCGGTCGCCGGGGTTTTTCCTGGTGCGCGGGGGGGGACTCGAACCCCCACACCATTGCTGGCGTCAGGACCTAAACCTGGTGCGTCTACCAATTTCGCCACCCGCGCCTGAAAACAAATAGGGGT
>JBFIDI010000134.1:0-11937 GCA_041581405.1 Burkholderiaceae bacterium | reverse complement strand
CGGCTCGGGTTTGCTGCAGGCCGTCAGCACGACAGCCAGCACCGGGGCCAGAAAAAATACAGGCCCGAACAGGGGGATATTTCGCATGGTGACCCGCACCGACGGTGGCGGACCTTCTTAATGACTAATGGGTCAGTAATCTAGGGGCTCTGCCCGTTTTTGTCAAGCGACAATCCTGGCGTGAACAGCGTTCTGCATCCCTATCGGCCCCCGTCCGAGCACTACGAGAACTTCCCGGTCGCGTCCTGGCTGTGCCCGCCACGGCTGCGGCCGCCGATCGCCGCCATCTACTGGTTTGCCCGCACGGCCGACGACATCGCAGACGAAGGAAGCGCCGACGCGGCCAGCCGGCTGGCCGACCTGGCGCAGTTCCGCGACGATCTGCAGCGTGCCGGCCGGGGCACGGCCGATTCCGGGCGCTGGCCCGACGTGTTCGGGCCGCTGGCCACCATGATCCGCGTGTTCAACCTGCCCCTGGCGCTGCTGGAACGGCTGCTCGACGCCTTCGAACAGGACGTGCGATTCACCGCCGACGCACGGCGGTACCGCGACGAGGCGCAAGTGCTCGACTACTGCAGCCGCTCGGCCGATCCGGTCGGCCGCTTGCTGTTGCACCTGTACGACGTGCACGACGCGCAGTCGCTGCAGCGCAGCGACCAGATCTGCACGGCGCTGCAACTGATCAACTTCTGGCAGGACCTGCGGCGTGACATCGCGCGCGGGCGCTGGTACCTGAGCCGGGAACGGATGGAGCGCCACGGCGTCACCGAGGCCGAGTTGCGGCTGGATGCGCCATCGGCGCGAGCCACCGGCATGATCGCGGCCTGCTGCGAGGACGCGCGCCTGCGCATGGCCGCCGGCGCGCCGCTGGCCCGGCAGTTGCCCGGGCGCGCCGGATGGGAGCTGCGCCTCGTGGTCGAGGGTGGCCTGCGCATCCTCGACAAGATCGCCGCCATCGATCACGCGACCTGGCGCCAGCGCCCGCGCATCGGCAGGTTCGACGTTCCGTTGCTGCTGTGGCGCGCCTGCCGCCCCTTGCCCATCCGCGGATCGCAGGCATGAAGCCGCAGGACTACGTGCAGCAAAAGGCTGCCGCCTCGGGCAGCAGCTTCTATTACGCGTTCCTGTTCCTGCCGCCGCCGCGGCGCGCGGCGATCACCGCCTTCTATGCGTTCTGCCGCGAGGTCGACGACATCGTCGACGACATGGTCGATCCGGGCGTGGCCGCAACCAAGCTGGCCTGGTGGCAAACCGAGGTGGCGCAGGCCTTTGCCGGACAACCCAGCCATCCGGTGACGCGCGCACTGATGCCGCTGGCGGGCGAATTCGGCATCGAGCCACGCCATCTGCTGGCCGTCATCGAAGGTTGCCAGATGGACCTGCAGCAGACGCGGTACCTCGACTTCGCGGGCCTGCAGCGTTATTGCCACCTCGTCGCCGGCATCGTCGGCGAAGTGGCCGCGGGCATCTTCGGCCAGACCGAACCCGGCACCACCGCCTATGCGCACAAGCTCGGACTGGCGCTGCAGCTGACCAACATCATCCGCGACGTCGGCGAAGACGCGATGCGCGGCCGCATCTACCTGCCGGTCGACGAACTGCAGCGCTTCGACGTCAAGGCGCACGAGATCCTCCAGCGCGCATCGACACCGGAGTTCCGGCAGCGTTTCGTCCGCCTCATGCAGTTCCAGGCGCAACGCGCCCACGGCCTGTACGACGAGGCGTTCACGCTGCTGCCCGACGCGGACCGGCGCGCCCAGAAGCCGGGCCTGATGATGGCCAGCATCTACCGCACCTTGTTGCGCGAGATCGAACGCGACGACTTCATGGTGCTGCACCAGCGGGTCAGCCTGACTCCGCTGCGCAAGTTCTGGCTGGCCTGGCGGGTGCAGGCGCTCGGACGTGTCTGAGCCGCAGCGTGCCCCCGGCACAGGTGTGCGCACCGCCGTCATCGGCGGCGGCTGGGCCGGCATGGCGGCTGCCGTCGACGCCCATGACGCCGGGCACGCGGTCACCGTCTGGGAAGCCGCGCGCAGCTGGGGTGGGCGCGCGCGCAAGCTGGAGCTGCAACTGCCGCACGGCGCGCCGGTGCGGGTGGACAATGGCCAGCACATCCTGATCGGCGCCTATACCGACTGCCTGCGCCTGATGCGCCGGGTCGGGCTGGACCCGGAGGCCCTGCTGCTGCGGCTGCCGCTGGAGCTGCGTTTTCCGGACGGCGGCGGCATCCGGTTCCCGCGCTGGCCGGCACCATTCGATGCGCTGGCCGGCATCGCCGGCGCGCGCGGTTGGCGCTGGGCCGACAAGCTCGCGCTGGCAGGCATCGCGCTGCGCTGGCAACGGTCGGGCTTCCGCTGCCCGCCGCACTGGTCGGTCGCGCGCCTGTGCCAGGGCCTACCGGAACGGGTGATGGCCGAACTGGTCGAGCCCTTGTGCGTGTCGGCGCTGAACACCGTGGCGGCCGAGTCCAGCGCCCCGGTGTTTCTGCGCGTGATGCAGGACGCGATGTTCGGCCCGCGCCACGGCTCCAACCTGCTGCTGCCGCGCACCGACCTGTCCGCACTGTTTCCCGATGCGGCCGCCCGTTACCTGGCGCAGGGTGGCGCCCGGCTGTACCCGGGCATACGCGTCCGCCAGCTGGAACACGACGGCAGCCACTGGATCGTCGACGGCGCGCCGTTCGAGCAGGTGGTTCTGGCCACCGGCGCGCACGATGCGGTCCATGTCCTGCGCGCCAGCCTGCCCCATGTGGCGCCGCCGCACCGGCAGGCCCTGCAGCACTGGAGCGATGCCACGGCCGCGTTGCCCCATGCGGCCATCGGTACCGTATACGCGTGGGCCGAGGGCGCCAGGCTCGCACGGCCGATGCTCGCATTGCGCGGCGCCCCGCCCGCCGGTGACGCCCTGCCGGCGCAATTCGTCTTCGATCGCGGGCAACTCGGGGGGCCCGACGGCCTGCTGGCCTTTGTCGTCAGTGCCTGCACCGGCGATCGCGACGCGCTGCAGTCGCAGGTGATCAACCAGGCGCGGGTGCAACTCGGCCTGCAGCTGCAGGCGGTCGGGACCGTGATCGAGAAACGCGCGACACTGGCCTGCACGCCGGGGCTGCAGCGACCGGCGCAGGCCATTGCTCCCGGCCTGCTGGCCTGCGGCGACTACGTCGCAGGGCCCTACCCGTCGACGCTCGAAGGCGCCGTGCGCAGCGGCCTCGCCGTCATTCGATCACCAGCTTCTGCGTCGTGACCACGTTGCGCCAGGCCCGGTAGTCGGCCTCGATGAAGGCCCCCAGCAACGCCGGTGATCCCGGCGCGGGATCCACGGCATCACTCCTGAAGCGCGCCAGCACATCGGGCATGGCAACGATCCGGTTGATCGCGGCATTGAGCTTGTCGACCACGCCCGGCGGCGTGCCGGCCGGCGCCATGATGGCGAAATAGTTCACCACGTCGATACCGGCCAGGCCCGACTCGGCCATGCTGGGCACGTCGGGCAAGGCCGGCGATCGCTTCGCACTGGTGACCGCCAGTGGCCTGACCCGCCCGTCCTTGATGAACGGCAACAGGGCCGGAATCGTGCCGGTGACCAGTTGCACCTGGTCGGACAACATGTCCAGCGTCGCTGGCGCCACGCCGCGGTACGGAATATGGGTGATGAAGGTCCCGGTGCGCGCCTTGAGCAGTTCCAGCACCAGGTGGTTCACGCCGCCGGAGCCCGCCGAACCGTAGTTCAGCACCCCGGGTCGGCGCTTGGCCAGCGCCACCAGTTCGCGCATGTTGTTCGCGGGCAGCTTCTGGTTCGTGGCCCAGACCAGCGGTCCGGTGGCGATCATGCCCACCGGGACGAACTGGCGCAGCGGATCGTAGCCCGCGCTGGGCAGCGACGCCGCCACGGTGGTGAACGGCGAGGCGACCAGCAACAGCGTGTAGCCGTCCGCCGGTTGTTGCGCGACATGCTGGGTCCCGATGGCGCCCGAGGCCCCCGCACGGTTCTCGACCACGAAGTTGGCGCCGA
Source organism: Burkholderiaceae bacterium (assembly GCA_041581405.1). Lineage (GTDB taxonomy): Bacteria > Pseudomonadota > Gammaproteobacteria > Burkholderiales > Burkholderiaceae_C > CAISIP01. The sequence continues at coordinate 7,926 of JBFIDI010000134.1, read as the reverse complement.
GCACCTCGCCGAGTTTCTGCGCCACCAGGCGCCCCATGGCGTCGGTGCCCGCGCCCGGCGCGAAGGGAACGACGAGGCGCACCGGCCGTTCCGGCCAGTCCGACGGCGCCTGTGCGCCCGCCAGGCCGGTGGTCACGGCCAGGCCGACACACACGGCAGCCAGGCGAAGGGTTCGTTCGAGGAATAATCGTTTCATGGTCGGGCTACCGGACGAATGCAAGGAATCCGGCACGGCATGGAACGCCATGCACGGCCGGCACGCCCTATTGTGCGACGGATGAGTGACCGTTCCGTGACAGCGTCCGCTCAGGCGGATGGTGCCAGCAGGTCACACAGTTGATGCAGATCCGTCACGCTGGCATGGGGTTGCTGCGCATGTCGCCATTCGTGTCCGCCGCGGTTGACCCACACCGTCTGCATGCCGGCACCGAGTCCGCCCAGCACGTCGAGTTCCGGATCGTCTCCGACATGCAGCACCTCGTGCGGCGCGACGCCGGCGGCCTGGGCGGCCGCATGGAATATCCGCACGTCGGGCTTGCCGACGCCGAAGACATGGGCGCTCATGTTGGCGGCGAAATGCCGGCCGATGCCGACCCGGTGGATGTCGGCATTGCCGTTGGAGACGGCGACGATGGGATACCGCGAGGCCAGGCGATCCAGCGCCGGCAAGGCATCGTCGTACAAACGGACCTGCATGCGGTACTCGAAGAAGACGTCGAACGCCGCCTCGGCCAGCGCCACGTCCTCGTTGTTGTCGCGCAACGCGCACCGGATGCTCTCCAGGCGCAACACACTCATGTTGTGGCTCAGGTCCGGGTTGTCGCGCACCACCCGGGCACGCACGGCCTGGCGGCGCTGCGGGTCGGCGAACACCGCGGCGGCGCCCGGCGCCAGCGGCTGCAGGAACTCCAGCATCCGGGCCTCGGCCCGGGTGATGACCGGCAAGATCGGCCACAAGGTGTCGTCCAGGTCCAGGCCAATGGCCTTGATTCGCGATAAGTCCAGCATAGCTGCGGGAGAATACAGCATGACCGCACCCCGCTTCCAGGCCGAACCCCCCTATACCCACGGACAGCCGGCGCGTTGCGCCATCCTGTATTGCAACCTGGGCACACCCGACGCACCGACGACACCGGCGGTACGCCGTTACCTGGCCGAGTTTCTCGGCGACCCGCGGGTGGTGGAGATACCGCGTGTGTTGTGGTGGCTGATCCTGCACGGCGTCATCCTGCGTTTTCGGCCCGCCAGGTCGGCGGCCAAATACGCCAGCATCTGGAGCGACGAGGGTTCGCCACTGCGCCTGTGGACCGAGAAACAGGCCTTGTTGCTGCAGGGCTGGCTGGCGCAACGCGGCCACCCGGTGCTGGTACGCCATGCGATGCGTTACGGCCAGACGTCGATCGCCGAGCAGCTGGACGCACTCAAGGCCGAAGGCGTGACCCGGGTGCTGGTGCTGCCGGCCTATCCGCAATACTCCGCCACGACGACCGCCAGCGTCATCGATGCCGTCCATGCCTGGGCGGCGCGCACCCGGCTGATCCCGGAACTGCGTTTCGTCAACCGCTACCACGACGAGCCGGACTACATCGAGGCCTTGACCAAGCACATCCGCCGCCAATGGCAGACCCACGGTCGCGGCGACAAGCTGGTCATGAGTTTCCACGGCATCCCCCAGCGCAGCCTGGAGCTCGGCGACCCCTACCACTGCGAATGCCACAAGACGGCGCGGCTGCTGGCCGAGCGGCTCGGCCTTGCCAAGGACGACTACATCGTGACCTTCCAGTCGCGGCTGGGGCGCGCCAAGTGGCTCGAACCCTATACCGAACCCACGCTGGTCCAGCTGGCCAAGGCCGGCACCGCGCGGGTCGACGTGGTCTGCCCGGGCTTCACCAGCGACTGCCTGGAAACCCTGGAGGAGATCGCGATCGAGGCCAGGGCCGCCTTCCTGGGTGCCGGAGGCAAGGAGTTCCACTACATCACCTGCCTGAACGACCAGCCGGAATGGATTTCCGCGTTGTGCACGGTCGCCCAGCGGCACCTGCTGGGCTGGCCGACGCAGTCCGTCGACGACCGCGAGCAACGGGAACGATCGCGCGAACGGGCCCGCGCCATGGGCGCCAGGCAATAAGGCGGCGTCGCTACGGCGGATACGCCGGCCACGCCCGACCCGGGATCACGTCGCGCGACGCATCAGGCTGAAACTCTGTGCCGTCGGTCCGATGTCGGGCTGGCTGGCCAGGAACAGGGCCAGCGGCACCACGTCCTCGGGTTCCTTGACCCACTCGCCGGCCGGAAACCGCGTCTCGCCGAAACCGGTCATCGCGGTCTTGACCGGGCCCGGAATCAGTTCGTTGACGCTGATGTTGTATTCCTGCAGTTCGACCGCCAGCACCTCGACCAGCTTCCACACGCCGATCTTGGACACCGCGTACGAACTGCCGCCGGCGCTGGCACCCTTGCGCATGCCCGAACCGGTCACGATGATCTTGCCGCTGCCACGCGCGCGCAGGTGGGGAATCGCCGCATGGGCGGTGTGGAACACGCCCAGCAGGTTGACCTGGATCGTGCGCGCCCATTCGGCAGCATCGGCATGTTCGACCTTGCGGCGCTGACCGTTGACACCGGCATTGGCCACGACGATGTCCACGCCGCCGTGCGCCTGCACGGCATGTGCGAACAAGGCCTGGACCGCCGCACCGTCGCCAACGTCGGCGACACAGGCCGTGGCCGTGCCCCCGGCACGGGTGATCAGGGCGCAGGTGTCGTCGATCTCGCCCTGGCTGCGTGCGCTGCAGACGACGGCGGCGCCGGCCCTCGCGTACGCCAGCGCGATCGCCCGGCCGATGCCGCGGCCGGCACCGGTGATGACGGCAACCTTGCCCTGCAGTGATGGTGTGGTGTCCATGCATGCCTTCCTGTCAGTCGCTTCCAGATGTGCGCGCCTTGGCGGGTGCGCCCGGCATCACGTCAGTCGATCCTGATGTTGCCCGACTTCACGATGGCACCCCATTCGCGGATGTCGTCCTTCACGGTCTGCGCAAACTGCTCGGGCGTCTTCAGCGGGATCTCGGAGAAACCCAGCGCCTTGATGTAACGCTCGCGCGAATCGGGCGTCGACAACTGGCGCACGATCTCCTTGTTGATCTTGTCGATGATGGGCTTGGGCGTGCCGGCCGGCGCGAACATGCCGTACCAGGCGACCAGGTCGAACTTGACGCCCTGCTCGGTCATGGTCTTCACATGGGGAATCTGCGGCACCCGGTACGGCCCGCTGATCGCGATCGCCTTCATCTTGCCGCCGAGCACCAGGGGCAGGGCCGAACCCATGGAGGTGAACGCCACCGGGATCTGGCCACCGACCAGGTCGGTGTTGACGGCCGCGGAGTTCTTGTACGGCACGTGCTGGATCTGCAAGCCGGTCTGCTGCTTCAGCGCCTCCATGCTCAGGTGGCCGCCGGAGCCGTTGCCCCAGGAGCCGTATGACAGGCTGTTGGCCGGCTTGGACTTGACGTAGGCGATGAAGTCCTTGAGGTCGTTGACCGGCGAATCGTTGGGCACGACCAGCATGTTGCCGCCGGCCCCGACCTGCACGATGGCGTCGAAGTCCCTGGCGCCGTCGTACTTGACGTTTGCGTACAGCGACTGGTTGACCACCTGGGCCGCGGCATAGGTGAACAGGAACGTATAACCGTCGTTCGGCGACTTGGCAGCCTCGTCGGTGCCGATCATGCCGTTCGCGCCCGGCTTGTTCTCGACCAGGAAGGGTTGTCCGAACGCCTTGGTCAAGGCGTCGGTGACCAGGCGCGCGGCGGTGTCGGTCCCGCTGCCGGCGCCACCGGGAACGATCACCTTGACCGGCTTGCTCGGCCAGGCGGCCTGCGCCAGGGCCGGAGCCTGAACCACCATCGCGCCTGCCACCAGCGCGGTGGCGAAAATCTGCTTGAACATCGATGTCTCCTTGCTGAAAATTGAAACGTCCACCCAACCTTCACCCCGTCGTCGCGCCCCCCTGCCGCGGGGTGCTGCTTTTCACGTGATGCCGAAGCCGGCGCGTTGGCCCTCGTCCAGCATGCCGGCACATCCGTGGAACAGGCTCTTGGCCACGTAGCTGCGCACCTGCGAGGCACGCAGGCGCAACCACTCGGCCTTGAGCTTGCGCGCGGCCACGATCTCGGGGCCGTCGCTCTCGAGCGTGGCCAGCAGGTCGACCACGTGTAATGCCAGTTGCACCCTGCCCTGCGCGGCCAGCGCGCGCGCATGGTCGAGCACGGCCTGCTTGTCGGTGATCGCCTGCGCGATCTCGGCACCGACCTGCTCCGGCGCCTCCGGGTACAGATGGGTCGGGTTGCGATCCCACCAGCCGTTTTCCGACCGGTAGACATCGCGTGCGATCCAGTACGGATCGCCATAGGTGGCCTGCATCCACGGCACGTCGAACAACGCGGCGGGAAACTCCAGCGCCGCCAGCACCTGGCGCTCGCCCAGGCCCTGGTTCATCAGCCGCACCACCTCCGCGCGGATCCAGCGCAAGGCCCGCGCAGTTTGCAGCAACACCTGCTGCACCTGCTCCCGGCCGGCCAGGCTGGTGCCGAATTCGCGCACGACCAGCGACGGATCGAGCGCGGCCAGGCGCTCCAGCGTGTCGGCCCAGCGCACGGTGTCGCGCAGGGTGCGAAACGGTGTGCCGATATTGGGAACGGAATCGATCACCGCCGGCCCGCCGTACAACACACCCTGGGACGGATACCAGGCCGCGATCGCATCATCGGTCTCCGACGGCGCCCACAACAACTCCAGCCGGCGCCCGCTCGGGTCCCCGAGACACAGTCGCGAATCGAAGGTCTCGGTCGGCATCGGCGCCGGAAAACGCCCGCGCAGGGATCCGAGCGGGCGCCGGAACTGGATCTCGGCCATGTTCTCCTGCAGCGGCATGGTCTCGCGGTAACGGGCCACGCGCCGCGGCAGGTTGTGGTGTGCAATGCAACGCGGCGCCGGGTCGCCGCGCTCGCGGGCATGGGCCAGCCAGGCTTCGAGGCCGGCGTTGTAGCCGATGTGGCCGTGGCTGAAGCAGATCGCATGCACCGGCGCGTCGCTGATGTCGCGCAGTGCGGCAATCATGCCGCGGGTCACCCGCCCGCCCGGGCCGCTGTCGATGAGCACCAGGCCGGCATCGAGCTCGAACACGACCGAGTTTCCCTGCCCGTGCAGGATCCAGACACCGGGCGCCACCGGCTCCGAACCCTCGCCCGAGACCAGGATCGGCGGACGCTCGCAGGACGGCCGGGTCGTTGCTGCTGCGGACGAAGTCACTGGGGGTCTCCTGGGTCGGTCTCGTCGGGCTTGCCGGGATCGCCGAGCGGGGCTGCCATGCCGGCGGCGAGGTAGTCGGACGTATTGCGCAACAGCGCCATGAAGCGCCGGCTGTTGGACGCCGTGACCGGGCCGTACGACTGGACCCAGCGCGCAATGCTGAAGGTGGTGACGTTGTTCAGCAGCCAGATCCGGTCCTTGAACACCTGCGGCGGCAGATGCGGCAGCAGGCGGCGCAAGGTGTCGCGCACCCGGATATGCCCGCTCATGGTTTCCGGGTCCAGCAGCGCGAAGACCCCGGGTTCGGGGCGGCTGAGCAACTGGGATATCACGCGCACATAGTCGCGCCCCCACTCGGTGCTGCGGACCACCTCGCCGAGCACCTGCACGGTCATCGTGGTCACGGCATAGACGCTCTCGCCCCGCCCCTCGTGGATCAGCGCATCGAGCCGCTGGTGGCGGATCTTGTTGATCGCCCGGATGCGCCGGGCCAGCAAGGCGCCGATCAGGGCCTCGCGGCCACCGAAGTGGTAGTGGGCCGCCGACGGATTGCTCTGCCCGCACGCGCGGGCGATCTCGCGCAGCGAGATCTTGTCGACGCCGCGCTCGGCAAACAACTGCTCGGCGACATCGAGCATCTGCGCCGCGGTATCCGTCAGCACCGCCGGCGCAAGCGCACTGGTCGTCTCAGGCATGACGCCCCCCCCGGTCCGTGCGGCGCGACGCGCCCGTGCCGGGCCTGCCTGCGAATGTGATTGACCTGTAATGCATATGAATTAATAATGTAATTCAACTGAATTAATTTGACAAGCCCGATTTGCACCAGCCCCGGATTCGACCGGCCGTTCCCTGCGGAACCCGGCCGGGCCGGCCCACCGATCCCATCTCCACCTCCGTCGAGCCCATGACCACCTCCGCATCCGACACGTCGGCCACGCAACGTTTCTCCGAACTCTCCACCGTCTTCGCTCCGCGTTCGGTCGCCATCGTCGGCGCCTCCGATACCGCCAGCAAGATCGGCGGCACGCCGGTCGACTTCCACAAGCGTTTCGGTTTCGAAGGCCCGATCTATCCGGTGAATCCCAAGGGCGGGCAGATCCAGGGGCTGCAGGCCTATGCGTCGCTGCGCGCCATCGGCAAGCCGGTCGACGTGGCGATCTTCGCGATCCCGTTCAACCTGGTGCACGCGGCGCTCGAGGACGCGATCGCCGCCGGCGTGCGTGGCGTGGTGCTGTTCACGTCCGGCTACGCGGAGGTCGGCGATGCCGGCGCGGTCGCGCAGCGGCAGCTGGCGGCCACCGCCCGCGCGGCCGGCATCCGGCTGCTCGGCCCCAACTGCCTGGGCCTGATGAACCTGCGCAGCGGCGTCTACGCCACCTTCTCGCCCGCACCCCGGGCGGGACTGGTGCGTCCCGGCCCGATCGGCCTGGTCAGCCAGTCCGGCGCCTTCGGAGCCTACGCCTACGCATTGGCCCGCGAACGCGGCATCGGGCTCTCGCAATGGATCACCACGGGCAACGAAGCCGACATCGACTTTGCCGACTGCGTCGAATGGCTGGCCCAGGACCCGAACACCCGCGTCATCATGGGTTACATGGAAGGTTGCCGCGACGGTTTCAAGCTGCGTCGCGCGCTGGCCGCCGCGCACGCGGCGAAGAAACCGGTCGTCATCGTCAAGGTCGGTCGCACCGCGATCGGCGCGCAGGCTGCCGCCAGCCATACCGCGGCCCTGGCCGGCGACGACGCGGTCTACGACGCGGTGTTCCGTGAATACGGCGTGCACCGGGCGCGCGACGTGGCCGAGTTCTTCGGCATCGCCGCCAGTGCCAGCATCGCCACGCTGCCGCCGGACCGCACGATCGGCCTGTTCACGCTGTCCGGCGGCGTCGGCGTGCTGATGGCCGACGAAGCGCACGACAGCGGGCTGGAGGTCAAGCCGATGCCGCAGCAGGCGCAGGACGTGATCCGGGAATGGGTTCCGTTCGCGAGCCCGGTCAATCCGGTCGACATCACCGGCCAGGTCACCAACGACGTCACGCTGATCGAGCGCACCGCGCGCCAGATGTTCGATGTCGGCCACTACGGCAGCTGGATCGGATTCCTCGCCGCCGCCGGCACCTCCGACCCGTTCTGGCCGGTGATCGAATCCCTGGTCGGCAACCTGCGCCGCGACTACCCGGACAAGCTGCTGGCGCTGAGCACCCTGCTCACGGCCGAGCGGCGTCATCGCGTCGAGTCCATGGGGTGCCTGGTCTTCGCCGAGCCGGCCGAAGCCGTGCGCACGATGGCCGCGCTGGCCCGCTTCGGCGAGAGTCTTGCCCGTACCGACATCCGCGCGCCGCTGCCGGAAACCACGACCCGCGCCCTTCCCGCCGGCACCTTGTCCGAGCCGCAGGCACTGGCCACACTCGCCGCCGCCGGCATCGCCACCGGCGCACACCAGGTCGTGACATCGGCCGCCGACGCGGTGGCTGCGGCGGCGCGTATCGGCGGGCCCGTGGTGCTCAAGATCGTCTCGCCCGACATCGTGCACAAGTCCGACATCGGCGGCGTGGCGCTGGGCCTGCACGGCGCCGACGCGGTCCATGCCGCCTACGAAACCATGCGGGCCTCGGT
>JBFIDI010000133.1:0-11952 GCA_041581405.1 Burkholderiaceae bacterium | reverse complement strand
CCGTCGCTACGGGTGTTTCCAGGCACCCGGCCCACTCATGTTGATGCGGCCTGGGCGGCGTCTTGCTCGGCCGCAATCATCCGCGAAATGACCCTGCGCGATTTCACGCCGCCGGCGTCGATGTTCAGGCTCAGCAGCCGGCGCTCGGGATGGGCCAGGATGTTGCGCTGCTGGCGCTCGAGCATCTGCAGGTCCTCGGAGAAGATCTTGCCCTGGCCCTCGCGGATCTGCGCCGTGAGCTCGGCGTCGTCGGGCTTGAACTTGCGCGCCATGCCCCAGAAGTACCACATGCTGGTGTCGGTCTCGGGCGTGATGAAGTCGACCACGACGCTGTAGACCTTGTGTTCGGCCGGCGCCTCGTAGCCGCCATGGCCGGCGTGCGCGACACCGACCTCGATCATGATGTGGCTCGGCGGCGTGAAGCGGCAGATCTGCCACCGGTCGACCGGCACGTCGTCGGCGAGGTGGTTGCCGCGCAACGCGGCTTTCCAGAACGGCGGTGCCGTGATGTTCTCCATGAAGCGGCTGGTGCGCACGGTGTCGCCGTCCACCGTGGTCTTGCACGGTGTCTCGTCGATCTCCGGCTGGCCGATGCTGCCGGCGTGTACATAGGTCTCGTGCGTCAGGTCCATCAGGTTGTCGACCATCAGCCGGTAGTCGGCCTTGACATGGTAGAGACCGCCGCCGTATGCCCACTCGGGGTTGTCGTGCCACTCCAGGGTCGGGATGGCCGCGGCGTCGGCCTGTTCCGGGTCACCCGGCCAGACCCAGACGAAGCCGTACCGTTGCTGCACCGGGTAGCTGCGGATCGCCGGAAAGCCGCGCACCCGCTGGCCGGGCATGGCGACGGTCTTGCCGTCGCAACCCATCTCCAGCCCGTGGTAGCCGCACACCAGCTTGCCGTCGCAGACCCGGCCCAGCGACAGCGGTGCGCCGCGGTGCGGGCAGAAGTCCTCGAGCGCGGCGACCCGGTCGTCCCCGACCCGGTAGAACACCATGGCCTGGTTGCATATGGTGCGACCGAGGGGCTTGTCGCCGAGTTCGTCGGCCGAGCAGGCCACGTACCAGGTATTGCGTGGGAACATCGCGGGTCTCCTTGCCGTGCGGGATCCATGGCGAACCCGTGCGCCTGCGCGGGTCCGGTGCTCGAAGCCGGCCTGGATGCCGATTTCATTCAGCATACTGAATCAGAATCATTGTACGGAATGCGTTGCCGCTGTTCAAGCGAAAAGATGTGCGGGTAAACCCGCAGGGGGCGGTGCGAGCCGGCCGCTGCGCCGGGCATGTGGTCGCTGGCCGGGGCCGGCGGGCCGACCGCGCGTCGTCAGTCGATCTGCACCAGCTTGCGCAGCAGGCGCAGCAACTCGTCCTGCTCGGCAGGTTCGAGCGGGGCGAGCAGCTTGTGGTACATCGGCGCCACGCGCGGGCGCATGTCGGCCAGCACGGCTTCGCCGTCCGGTGTCAGGCTCAGGCTGCGCTGGCGCCGCGGCAACAGCGCGCGTGCGATCCATCCCTTGGCTTCGAGCCGGGTGGCGATGTCGGCCGTGGTCGAGGTGTCCAGCGCCACGCGCTCCGCCAGCGTGACCTGGTCGATGCCGGGGTTGTCCTGCAGGGCGCACAGGATGGCGTATTGCACCGGCGTGACCTGGCTGCCATGCGCATCGCGGAACAGCGACACCGCGAGCTGGTGCGCACGCCGGATCAGATGCCCGGGCTCCGACTGCAACGGGATCGGCGGCGCAGCCGGCACCGGCCGCACATCGGAGGGCGCGCGCGGCGGGGGGATCGAGGGGCGGGTTCGGGGCATCGGATGGCGGGTCGGGTCGACCGGATGGACTATAAGCGAGCGCTTGCGCGGCCATGATAATCATCGTTCCCGCGTCGTTGTCCCCGACCTTCCATGCCCTGCGATTGCGTCGTCCCTGCCCTGTACACGTGTGTGCGCCGCGCCGGCATCGGCGGCGCCGTGCCTGTCCAGGGGGCCTGGCATGCAGGCTGAACCGCTGCTGCTGGTTCCCGGCCTGATGTGCGACCGGGCGGCCTGGCAACCGGTCATCGCCGAACTCGCGGCCGTGCGCGATTGCGAGGTCATCGAGCCGGGCGCCGAAGACGATCTCGCGGCAATGGCGCGCACGGTGTTGCGGCACGCCCCCGGGCGTTTCGCACTGGCCGGCCATTCAATGGGCGCGCGGGTCGCGCTGGAGTTGTGGCGCCAGGCGCCCGATCGTGTCAGCCGCATCGCCTTGCTCGACAGCGGCTATCTGCCGCTGGCGCCCGGAGCGGCCGGTGTCGCGGAAACCCGCAAGCGCCAGGCGCTGCTGGAACTTGCGCGTGAACACGGCGTGCAGGCGATGGCACGCAGCTGGGTCCAGGACATGGTGCATCCGGCGCGGCTGTCCGACGCGGTGCTGATCGACGCCATCGTCGCGATGTTCTCGCGCAGGAGCGCCTATACCTTTGCGCGCCAGATCCAGGCCTTGTTGCGGCGTCCCGATGCCAGCGCCGTGCTGGACTCCATCCGGGTTCCGGCACTGGTGGCCTGCGGGCGGCAGGACCGCTGGGCGCCGTTGGCCCAGCACCAGGCCATGCAGGCGCTGATTCCCGACGCCCGGCTGGCCGTGTTCGAGAATGCCGGTCACATGGCGCCGATGGAGCGGCCGCAGGCGGTGGCCCGGGAACTGCTGCGCTGGCTCGCGGCGCCGGCTTGAGCGCCGCTCAGTCCGCCGCGTGGCGCGCGACCCAGTCGCACACCGCCGCCACGCCATGGAACTCGTCGGCCGCACGTGCCGCGATGCCGGGAAACCGTGTGTTCCATTGGCGCGCCAATGCGCAACCCGCGCCGATCTCGAGCACGCAACGTACGCCGCGTTCGGCCATCGCCGTCATGGCGTCGTCCCAGCGCACGACATGGTCGACCTGCTGCGCGAGCACCTGGCGTGCCGTGTCGGCCCCCGGTACGCGCTGACCGGTGCAGTTGCTGAGCAGGACCACCGCGGGCCGGTGAAACTCCCGTTCGTGCAGCCGCGCCGCGAACGCCACCGCGGCGTCGCGCATCCACGCGGTGTGCGATGCCAGTTCGACCGGCAGCAGCGTGGCATGCCCGCCCATCGCCTGCGCGCTTGCCGCCGCCTGTTGCAACGCCGCGCGCGGGCCGCCCAGCACGACGCTGCCGGGCCCCGACCGGATGGCGATCTGCAGTGCGCAGGCGTGGCACAGGGTCGCGATCTCCGCGTCGGGCAGGCCCGACACGCCGAGTAGTCCGGTCTGCACGTCGGCGGCCGCCCGGTCCATCGCGGCGGCGCGTTGCTGCGCCAGTTCCATCGCCGTGTCGGCGTCGAAGACCCCGGCGACACTGAACGCGGCCAGTTCGCCGACGCTGTAACCCGCGACCACGGCCGGCGCGGGCAGGCCGTGCGCCGCGAGCGCCTGCCACGCGCACAGCGACAGGCCGGTCAACAGCGGTTGTGCGACGGCGTTGCGCTGCAACGCGTCGGCATCGGCCATGCGCCCGCGCCAGGCCGGACCCAGGTGGCGGCGCAACAGGCCGGTGTGTGCCGTGTCGTCCAGCCAGCGCAGCGTGCCGGCATGTTGCCCGCCCTGGCCGGCGAAGATCAGGCCATACCGCATGGCTCTGTGGCGCTCAGGGCCCGGACCCGCACCAGCCAGCAGGCGGCGGCCAGCGTGTCGGCGGCGCCACCGGGCGACAGGCGGCGCCGCACCAGGTCGTGGTGCAGCGCCAGGGCCGCGGCGCGGGCACCGGGCCGGGCCGCTCCGCCGGCGTCGAGGAAGGCGCGCGCGGCGCGCTGCACCTGGCGCAGTCCCGCCAGGCCACCGCGGTGGGCCAGGTTGGTGTCGTCGAGCACCGCCATGGCGTGGAACAAGGCGTCCAGCCGGGCCTGTTCGGGCGGCAGGCCGCGTGCCAGGGCGCGGGTCAGCGCGGGCAACACGACCTCGAACAGCGTCGGGAACCCGTTCGCCGCTTCGTGCGCGGCACCGGCCAGTCCGTAGCGCCGACGCGCGACGTTGCCGGGCAGCGGGCTCGCCTGCGTGCTGCGGGCTTGCAGCGCCGCACCCCAATGGCGCTGCACGGCCTCGCGCAGGCGATCGGGCTGCAGCGGCCCGCCGTCGCGCACGACGGCGCCCGCTCCGGCGCAGAGCAAGCCGAGCATGAACACCGCGCCGCGATGCGTGTTGACGCCGCCGGTGGCCGCCAGCATGCGCGCCTCGGCGGACAGGCCGCGGGCCTGCAGGCGATCGAAGCCGGCCCGTGCATGGCCCAGCGCGGCGATGTCCGCGAAATACGGCCGCAGCGCATGGATGCTGCGCATGAAGGTCTGCGCATCCATGTCGGCGTGGCTGCCGCTGTCGACGAAGGACACCAGGCCGGGTTTGGGGGCCAGCGCGAGTTCGTCGACCAGGGCGCCGGATGCGGCCCGGCCGATGGCGTGCAGCGTGTCCGCCAGCGCGGCCGCGGGCCGGTCCCGGGCCGTGTACGGCAGCTCGACCGTCGGTGCGTCAAGCGGCATGCGCATCCTCCGCCCGGGTGCCTCGGCGCAGCCATGTGTCGTCGTGTTCCAGCGTGGCGCCGTGGCGCCGCTTGACCAGGATGGCGCCGGTATCGCCCCGGCGCCAACGCTGCCACTCGCGCCAGGCCGTGGCCGAGCCGTCGGGCAGCAGCAGTTCGCCGTCGATGCGCGGGTGATCGATGTCGCTGCCGGCCAGCACGGCCGCGGCGGCGTCGGCACCGTCGGCATCCGGCACGCGGACCAGCAGGTCGAGGTCGGAGTCCGGATGCAGGTAGGCGAGTCCGGTCAGCCTCTGCCAGCCATGGCTGCCGTAGACCCGTGGCGCCAGCCCGTGTGGGCACAGGCGGGCGTGCAATTGCAGGCAGCGGGCCGCCGACGCGGGCGCCAGCAGGTCGGCGACGGCGGGCAAAAGGGGAAACGCCGGGCTGCCGGCCAGGTCCCGGGTGCGAACCCGCAGCGCGATGCGCCGGCGCCCCCAGCGCAGCGGTGCCGGCAAGCCCAGCGCCAGGCTGTCGCCGGGCGCGGCCGCATCGTCGCCGGTGGCCTGGCGGGTCACGACCAGCGGCAGGCCGTGCGCGGCCCAATACGCCAGACAGTGCCGCGCCACGGCATCCCAGTCGCGGTCCAGCACCCCGTCCCAGCCGGCGGCCGACAGGGTTGCCAGGTCGTGTCGCCGCCAGCCGTGCGCCATACGGACGTCTCCTAGGCGGCGTCCAGCACGCGCTGGATCACCGTGGCCGCCAGCCGGCGGCCGCCCCGCGCCAGGCCGTCGGCGGCGCGGGTGTCGCCGTCGCTGCGTTGCTGCAAGGCCGCGCGCAGGGGCTGCGCCAGGTCGCCTTGCCACAGGCCCTGGATGCCGCCCATCGCGACATAGTTGCCGACGCCGGGCGCAAACACCGGATTGGACTGCGACAACGCGGTCAGCATCGCCTCGGGCAACTTGGTCACGCGCGCCATCGCGGGGATACGCATGACCCGGATCTCGGCCTCGGGCAGCGCGTAGCAGGCGTCCGCGGCAAGGCCCGAGGTGATGAAGCCGCCGGACAGCGCCTGGTCGTACACCAGCCCGAGCACCCGATGGCCCTGGCGCCGGGCCAGGTCGATGGCCATGCCCAGATGCGCCATCGCGCGGTTGATGCCCAGCAACTCGTCGCGTCGGCGCAGCTGCTGGCCCTGGGTGTCGATCAGCAGCAGGATGGGCCGGCCCGGCCATCGGTCGATGGTGTCGAGCACCGCGCGGGACTGCGCCAGCGCCAGCTCGACGCCGATGGCGGCATGGCCGGTGGTACCGATGACGGCCAGCGTGTGGCCGTCGACCTCGCCGGTGCCGTACAGGAAATCGCCGTCGGCCCGGATGTCGTGCCGTGCGCCGAACAGCGCGCCTGCCAGTTGTTGCCATTGCATGTCGTCACTCCCCGGACATGCGCTGCAAGGCCAGCACGTCCGCCACATCCATGTCCGGCACCCGCGCGGCATCGGCCACGCCCAGCCGTCGCCACCAGGCGATGGCCGGGTCGCAGCCCTGCAGCGCGGCGTCTGCCCATTGGTCCTCGGGGCAGTCCCGCAGCCGTTCGGCCAGCAGCGTGTATTCGGCTTCCAGCGACGCGCGTGTGGGCGGGCGCGATGCCTGCGGGCCGGCCATCACCGCGATGGCGGCGTCTCGGAATGCCGCCACGTCGTCGTCCAGCAGCCGGTCGCAGTCGCCGGTCAACCAGCGGTGCTTGCCGCCGGTGGTGCGCCAGACCAGCGCGCGGTCGCGCGCGTCGTATTCCTCGACCCCGTGCGAGGCCTCGATGACCTCGGGCCCCGACATGGCCAGCCGCCCGGTGTCGCTCATCAACACATGGTCGGCGCAACGCGCGACGATGCCCATGCCGCCGAAGCAGCCGTTGGCACCACCGATCAGCACCAGCACCGGGATGCCGGCCGCGCGTGTGTCCAGCAGCGCGCGCATGACCTCGGCCACGGCGATCAGCCCGGCGTTGGCTTCGTGCAGGCGCACGCCGCCGGACTCGGCGAGCAGCAGCACCGCGTCGGGCCGATCGCGCACGGCCCGGCGCAACAACCCGACCAGCTTGGCGCCATGCACCTCGCCGACGCCGCCGCCCATGAAGGCACCTTCCTGCGCGGCGACGAACACCGGACGCGACGCCAGCTGCGCGCGCCCGATCACCACGCCGTCGTCGAAGGCGCAAGGCACGCCGAGTTGCGCCAGGTGCGGGCTGGTCAGGCGCTCCGACGGACCCAGCCATTCGTGGAAACTGCCGGCGTCGAACAGCAGCGCCAGGCGTTCACGGGCCGAACACTCGGCATAGCTGATGACGTGGTTGGGGTTGCCGGTCATGACGGCAACTCCGAAACCGCCTGGTCCAGCCGCAGGCTGACCACCGCCGGCGTCGCACCCATGTCGTGGATCGATACCCGCACGCCGGCCAGGCCGTGGCGCTGGTGGAAAGCGTTCACCACGGCATCCCAGATCGTGCCGAAGCCATGTGCCGAGGTCTCTATGCGGACCACGCAGTCGGCGTCCGGCGCGGGCTCCAGCAGCACTTCGAGGTTGCCCGAGCCGACCACGCCGACCAGCACGGGATCGAAGCGGCCGATGGCGCGCCGGCCAGCCAGGCGGTAGTCGCGGGTCTCGATATGGGGTTGCATGGTGTCGATCATGGTCGTGGCTTTCCGGGTCACCAGTTGCGAAAACGCCGGGGCGGCTGGTACAGGCCGCCCGAGGCGCGCACCAGGTCGCGCATGTTGCGCGCGGCCAGCAGGTTGCGGGTGGCCTCGCGCGGGTCGATGCCCAGGTCCGCCGGGCGCCGGATCACGCCGCGGTCGCGCAGGTTCTCCACCATGCGGGTGTCGCGCGCCAGGCCGACGGCCGTGTAGCCGGCCACGCCGCGGATCGCCTGCGTGCGTTCCTCGTCGCTGCGGCACAGCAGCAGGTTGGCGATGCCTTCCTCGGTCAGGACGTGGGTCACGTCCTCGCCGTAGACCATGATGGGTGGCAAGGCCATGCCGGCCTGTTCCTGCAGCGTCCACGCATCGAGCCGCTCGACGAAGGCCGGCTGCATGTGTTCGCGGAAGGTCTCCACCATCTGCACCACCAGCTTCTGGCCGCGCGGCGTGCCGGCCGCGCCGCTGCGCCCGGCACGCGCCTGTTCGCCGGCCTTGAGCCAGGCCGGGCTGGCGTGGCGCCGGCCGCGCGCGTCGGCGCCCATGTTGGGCGCGCCGCCGAATCCGGCGATACGCCCCCGCGTGGCGGTGGAGCTGTTGCCGTCCAGGTCGATCTGCAGCGTGGAGCCGATGAACAGGTCGCAGGCATAGTGGCCGGCCGCCTGGCTGAACGCGCGGTTGCTGCGCAGGCTGCCGTCGGCGCCGGTGAAGAACACGTCGGAGCGGGCGCGGATGTAGTCCTCCATGCCCAGCTCGGAGCCGAAGGAATGGACGCTGCGCACCCAGCCGGCTTCGATCGCCGGGATCAGCGCCGGATGCGGATTGAGCGCCCAGTGGCTGCCGATCTTTCCCTTCAGGCCCAGTGATTCGGCATAGGTCGGCAGCAACAACTCGATGGCGGCGGTATCGAAACCGATGCCGTGGTTCAGCCGCTGCACGCCGTATTCGGCGTAGATGCCCTTGATCGCCATCATGGCCATCAGCACCTGTATCTCGCTGATCTGCGCCGGGTCGCGGGTGAACAGCGGTTCGATCACGTTGGGCTGCGGCGCCTGCACGACGAAGTGCACCCAGTCGCCCGGAATGTCGACGCGCGGCAGCTGCGTCGTCGTGCCGTCGACGATGGTGTTGACCTGGGCGATCACGATGCCGCCGGAGAACGCGGTCGCCTCGACGATGACCGGCGTGTCCTCGGTGTTCGGTCCGGTGTAGAGATTGCCCTGGGCGTCGGCCGCGTGCGCCGCGACCAGCGCCACCTGGGGTGTCAGGTCGACGAAATAACGCGCGAACAGTTCGAGATAGGTGTGGATGGCGCCGAGCGTGATGCGCCGCTCCGACACCAGGCGGGCCAGGCGCGCGCCCTGGGGGCCGGAGAAGCTGAAGTCGAGCCGGCTGGCGATGCCGCTGTCGAACAGGTCCAGGTGTTCGGGCAGGGCCAGCACCGACTGGATCATGTGCAGGTCGTGCACCTGCTGCGGGTCCAGGCCCGCCAGCGTCCGTGCCAGGAAGTCGGCCTGCTTCTGGTTGTTGCCTTCGAGGCAGACACGATCGCCGGGGGTGATGACGGTGGCGAGCAGCAAGGCGGCCGCCGCGGTGTCGACCCGTTTCCCGTTCAGGCGCGTGCCCAGCGCCTCGCACGCCATGGCCAGCCGCCGGTCGCGCCCGTCGGCGCGGCGGTTCCAGGACGTCGATGCTGCAGGTGTGTCATCCATGCGGGCAGCTTAGGCGGCCCGCATCCGGCAATCAATCAAGCATGGTGGCGGATCGTTACGCAAAGCGTAATGGTCGGGTTGCCCGACCGGGCCGGGTATCAGGCCTGGCTCGAAGGCGCCGCGGCGACGACCCGGCACACCGAGGCCAGCAGCAGCAGGTCGGGGTCGCGTTCGCGTGCGCGCAGGAAGGACAAGGCGATGGCCTGCTGCACCCGGTAGGGCGGCGCCAGCGCGATGAACTGCAGCTTGTGCTGGAAGATGCTGCGCACCCGGCCCGGCAGCAACGCGTAACCGACACCGCCGCTGACCATGTTGGCCATCGAGAAGATGTCGGTGACCTGCATCGCCGTGTGGGGCGTGAAGCCGGCCGCGGCGAATGCGTCGCGAAACGCGCCCTGGGTGGCGAACCCTTCGGCCAGCGAGACGAACTGCGCGTCCCGCAGCTGGCGCAGGTCGATACTCGCCTGGTCGGCGAACGGCGAACCGTGCGGCGCCACGAAATACAACTCGTCGTGCTTGAGGTCGATCGACAACACGCGCGGCTCGGCCGGCGGCATGACCATCAGCGTGGCATCGATCGATCCCGCATGCAGCTGCTCGATCAGGTCCGCATTCGAGCCCAGGATCAGTTCCACGCGCAGGCCGGGGCGGCGCTGGCGCATGTTCAGGATCAGCTCGGGCACGAAGCTGACTGTCAGCGAATACAGTGCGCCGAGCCGGATGCGCCCGTCGGCGTAACCGGCGGCCGCGCGGGTGGCGCGCAGGCCGTCGTCCATGGTGCGCAACACCTCGCGCGCCACGTCGGCCAGCACCAGCGCGGCCTCGGTCGGTATCAGCTTGCGACCCTGCATCCGGAACAAGGCGCAGCGGGCGGCCTCCTCGAGCGAATGCAGGGCGCGGTGCACGCTGACGGTGCTGGTCTGCAGCCGCTCGGCCGCACGCGCCAGGCTGCCGGTCTCCAGGAACACCAGGAAGACCTGCAGCTTGTGGAAACTGATGTCGTGAACGACGTTCTCGAGCTCGGATGGCGGCATCGGATGGGGCCGTGGCGGTGGGGAAACAGGGGCCCGGTGGCCGGAACCCGTGTCGGGAGCCCGCCAGTCTAGCCGACCACGCCTGCGATGTATTGCGCCGTCATCAGGTCCAGGTGCGCGCCTCCGCCGGACTTGAACAGCGTGATCTCGTCCGCGCGGGTGCGCCCCGCCACCCGTCCGCCACACAGGTCGAACAGGTCGCCCCGCACGTCGTCGCGCGTGATCGCGCCGCTGGCGATGGGCTGGGTCAGGTCACCCACGTGGTCGACGGTGAACCAGCGGCTGTCGACGAAGATGCGGGCGCGGCGCACCGCCGTGTCGTCGGCCTCGCGCATGGCGGGGGTGAAGCCGCCGATCAGGTCGAGGTGGGTGCCGGGGCGCAACCACGCGCCGTGGACCAGCGGCGCATGGCTGCCGGTGGCGCAGCAGACGATGTCGGCCTGCCGCACTTCCGCTTCCAGGTCGACCGCGTGCGCGGCCGGCGTGCCGACCACGGCACTCGCCACCGCCTGTGCCTTGCCGGCGCTGCGATTCCAGACCCGCACCTGCCGCAGCTGCGGCCGGATCGCCTGGTAGGCGCGGATCAGGTGCGGTGCCAGTGCGCCGGCGCCGACCATCAGCAGCTTGCGGGCATCCGGGCGCGCCAGCAGGTCGGCGCCCAGTGCGGAGTCGGCGGCGGTTTTCCAGCAGGTGAGTTCGGTGCCGTCGATGACCGCCTGCGGCGAGCCGTCGTTGCCGTCGAACAGCAGGTAGACGCCCTGGACCGCCGGCAGTGCCCGGTTGCCCGGAAACATCGTGACGACCTTGACACCCAGGTGCTGGCCCGGCTGCCAGGCGGGCCAGACCAGCATCGCGTCGTCCGTGCCCGTGGCGGAGCGTTGTTGCATCAACACCCGTTCCACCGCCGCCGGTGGGTCGCGATGGGCGGCGCGCAGATGGGCGACCAGGCCGGGGAAGTCGCAGGCCTGCGCGACCTGGCGGGCATCGATGAAGCGTATCGCCATCGGGATCTATCCTCGGTTTCGTCGGCCTGCTACAGGCAACGCGCGAGCGCACGCGCTTCGTAGATCGCATGTACGGCGAGCCGGGCCGCGTTCGCGTCGCCGACCACGTGCAGTTCGCGTACCGTGGCGCGCAAGGCATCGGCGAGATCGGTCTGCGCCACGTTGGTCGTGGCCAGCACCAGGGCGTCGGCGTCGACCCGCGTTTCACTTCCATCGAGCACCGAGCGCACGCTGGCACCATCGCCATGCCATGTGGTGACGACCGACTCGGTCAACCAGCGCGCGCCGAGTCGGGAAAGCCGCGCCCGCAGCTGGCCATCGCCCGCCGTGCGTTGGATCCAGTAACCCACCATCGGCCAGCCGCTGACGATGGTGACCTGGTGGCCTTGTTCGGCCAGGTGCCAGGCTGTGCCGCCACCGCGCCAGTCGCCGGTGTCATCGATCAGCACGACGCGTTTGCCCGGTTGCGCCCGGCGGCCCATCACGTCCTCGATGGACCAGACATTCGGCTGGTCGACACCGGGCAACACCGCCTGTTGCGGCAACTGGCGCTGGAAGCCGGTGCCGTCGGGCAAGGAGCCGGTGGCGACAACGACGGTATCGGCCACGAACGCCGGGACGTCGTCGGCATCGATCGGCGTGTTCAGGCGCAGTTCGACCCCGAGCCGCGCCAGTTCACGTTCGTACCAGTCGATCAGCTCCAGGATCTGCGTGCGCCGGGGTTGCAGCCCGGCCAGTCGGAACGCGCCGCCGAGCCGGGGGCCGGCCTCGGCCAGCGTCACGCGGTGGCCGCGTTCGGCGGCGACACGTGCCGCCTCCAAGCCGGCCGGGCCGCCACCGACGACCAGGATGGGGCGCGGCCGTTCGGCCGGCGTGAAGCGGTCGCCGCCCCATTCGAATTCGCGCCCGGCCGACGGGTTGACCAGGCACGAGATCCAGTAGTCGCGCGAGCGCCGGCCCCAGCACATCTGGTTGCACGAGATGCAGCCACGTACCCGGTCCGCCT
>JBFIDI010000132.1:0-11981 GCA_041581405.1 Burkholderiaceae bacterium | reverse complement strand
TCGCCCTCGATGCCATGCCGGGCAAGCAGATGGCCGTGGATGCCGACCTCAATGCCGGCACCATCGACGAGAAGGAAGCCAAGCGCCGGCGCGCCGAGGTGTCCGAGGAGGCGGATTTCTACGGCTCCATGGACGGCGCCTCCAAGTTCGTGCGCGGCGACGCGGTGGCCGGCATCCTGATCCTGCTGATCAACCTGATCGGCGGCTTCGCCGTCGGCATGCTGCAGCACGACCTGAGCGCCGGCCAGGCGGCCGACACCTACATCCTGCTGGCGGTCGGCGATGCGCTGGTGGCACAGATCCCGGGCCTGCTGATCTCCGTGGCCGCGGCCATGGTGGTTTCGCGCGTGGGCAAGGAACACGACCTCGGTCGCCAGATCGTGCGCCAGATGTTCGTCTCGCCACGCGTGCTGGGCATTGCCGCGACGATCCTGGGCGTTCTGGGGGTGATCCCGGGCATGCCGCACACGGTGTTCCTGTCGATCGCCGCCATCCTGGCGTACGGCGCGTGGATCCTCGCGCACCAGCCCCCGCCGGCCGAACCGGAAGTGGCCGCCGATGCCGCGCCCATAAACGACGGCGAGGCCAGCTGGGACGACCTGCAACCGGTCGACCAACTCGGGCTCGAGCTGGGTTACCGGCTCATCGCGCTGGTGGACAAGACCCGCCAGGGCGACCTGCTCAATCGCATCAAGGGCGTGCGCAAGAAGTTTGCGCAGGAGGTCGGGTTCCTGCCGCCGGCCGTGCACGTGCGCGACAACCTCGAGCTCAAGCCCAGCGGCTACCGCATCACGCTGCGCGGCGTCATCGTCGGCGAAGGCGAGGCGTTTCCGGGCATGTTCCTGGCGATCAATCCGGGCGGCATCACGACGCCGCTGATCGGCACCGCCACCACCGACCCGGCGTTCGGGCTGCCGGCACACTGGATCGACGACCGGCAGAAGGAAGCGGCGCAAATGGCCGGCTTTACCGTCGTTGATTCCGAGACCGTGATGGCCACGCATTTGTCACACTTGATGCAGGTGCAGGCCTCGCGCCTGCTCAGCCGAACCGAGACCCAGCAGCTGGTGGACCATGTGGCCAAGCTGGCTCCCAAACTGATCGAGGAAGTGGTTCCGAAAATGGTCTCCATCGCCGTGTTCCAGAAAGTCCTGCAGCTGCTGCTCGACGAAGGCGTGCACATCCGCGACATCCGTACCATCGTCGAATCGCTGGCCGAACACGCGGCCAACACCACCGATCCGGCGGAGCTGGCCAAGCGCATCCGCATCGCCTTGTCGCCGGCCATCGTGCAGCAGATCTACGGCCCCACGCGCGAACTCAACGTGATCGCCATCGACCCCGCACTCGAGCGGCTGCTGGTGCAGGCACTGGGCAACAGCAACGGACCGGCACTCGACCCGGGCGTGGCCGACATGTTCACCCGTACCGCGGCCGAGGTCGCGCTCAAGCAGGAAGAGACCGGCGTGCCGGCCTGCCTGCTGGTGCCGGACCCGATCCGCAGCGCCATTGCACGCCTGGTGCGCCGCGTCGCGCCGCGGCTGCAGGTGCTGGCGCACAGCGAAATACCTGAAACCCATACGATCCGCATCGGACCGATCCTGCGAGGTGCAGCAACATGAACATCCAACGATTCACCGGCGCGACCTCGCGCGAGGCGCTGGCCAAGGCCCGGATGGCCTTCGGCGACGGTACGCTGATCCTGTCCAACCGCCAGACCGCCATCGGTGTCGAGGTCATGGCCACGACCGAAGACAGCGTCGGGGACCTGGAGCCGCGCGCGCGTCCCGCCGCGACGCCGGAGCGTGCGGCACCACCGGTCGTCTCGGACAAGGTCGCGCCCGGTCGGGCGCTTCCCGCTTCGCACCAGCAGGTGCAGCAGGACACGGCCCAGCTGGCCATGAGCACGCTGTCGTTCCAGGACTACGTGCGCGAACGCATGTTGCGCCGGCGCCAGACCGAGACACCGGTGGCGATCGAGGAGGTCGGGCTGCGCGCGCAGGCCAGCGCCCCGGCGCCCGCTCCCGCGCCACGCCCGCGCATGCGGATCGACGTCCCGCCGGCACCGGCGGCAGGTTCCGCGGCAGCCGCACCCGCGGTATCCGGGTCGCCGGCACCGGCCATCGGCGCGCGCAGCATCGCCGACGAGTTGCAGTCCATGCGCGACCTGATCGAGGATCGGTTCAACACCTTCGCCTGGCTCGGCCAGGCACGCCAGAACCCGATCCAGGCCAACCTGATGCTCAAGCTGCTGCGCGCCGGTTATTCGCCGGCGTTGTCGCGCGCCATTCTCGAGCGCATGCCCGAGACCATGGCCGCGCCGGAAGCCATGCAGTGGATGATGGAGGCGATCCGGCGCAACATCCATACCGCGGAACACGAACTCCCGATCTACCAGGAAGGCGGCATCTACGCGCTGGTGGGCGCCACCGGTGTCGGCAAGACCACGACGGCGGCCAAACTCGCCGGCCTGTGCGCCGAGGTGCACGGCCCGGCCAGCGTCGGCCTGATCACGCTCGACACCCAGCGCGTCGGCGCCCATGCGCAGCTGCGGGAGCACGCGCGCGGCCTGGGCCTGGTGGCCCACCTGGCGCATGACCGGGCTGCGTTGCAGGACCTGCTCGGCCTGTTCGCGGCCAAGAAGATGGTGCTGATCGACACCACCGGACTGGCGCCGCG
Source organism: Burkholderiaceae bacterium (assembly GCA_041581405.1). Lineage (GTDB taxonomy): Bacteria > Pseudomonadota > Gammaproteobacteria > Burkholderiales > Burkholderiaceae_C > CAISIP01. Next base: position 9,302 of record JBFIDI010000132.1, on the reverse strand, counting down.
CGACCCGCACAAGAACGACGCGCTCGACGTGCTCGACCTGCCCGACGTGCGCCGGCTGCTGGTGCTCAACGCCGGCGCCCATGGCGACACGCTGGACGACGTGGTGGCCGCATTCAAGTCGGTGGAAGCCCAACCGACGGTGCTCTCCAAGATCGACGAAGCCGTCAAGCTCGGGCCCGCGCTCGACGTGGCGATCCGCCACCAGCTCGTGCTGCGCGGCGTCACCAACGGACAGAAGGTGCCGCACGACTGGGATGCCGCGGACGCGGCCGAGCTGGTCCGCGCATCGATGCGCGTGAGCGGCAAGTCGGCGTTCGACCCCAGGACGACGGACCTCGGATTCCTGTTCCTGTCGCCCGAGTCCGGCGGCGCCATGGCGGCCCGGGCCGCGGCCTGACCCGCACCGCCATCGACCCCCCACGGCCCACGACCACAACGATCGGACGGAATCGACTTGCGCTACCATGAAGCCCCACCCAGAGCACGAACGGCTCCGCCGGTCTCCACGGGAGAGTTATTGATGTACACCGCCAAGGGGCAGCTCGACCGCAATGCCCTGATCCGACAGTACCAGCCATTGGTGCGCAAGCTCGCGCACCACATGATGGCCAAGCTGCCGGCCAGTGTGCAGGTCGATGACCTGATCCAGGTGGGACTGATCGGCCTGTCCGAAGCCCTGTCGCGTTACGAGGCTTCGCAGGGCGTGCAGTTCGAGACCTTCGCCACCCAGCGCATCCGCGGGGCCATGCTCGACGAGTTGCGCGAGAACGACTGGATGTCGCGCGGTTCGCGCAAGAGCCAGAAGGACATCGAGCAGGCGCTGCGCCGGCTCGAGCACCAGCTCGGCCGCGCGCCGCTGGAGTTCGAGATCGCACAGGAACTCGGGCTGAGCCTGACCGACTACCAGACGCTGCTGGGCAAGGTGCGGGGCACCCAGCTGGTCTACCTGGAAGACATGTCGCGCGGATCCGATGGCGAGGAAGGTTTCCTCGAGCACCACGACGTGGCCGACGACGGCGCCGATCCGATGGCCGTGCTGGGCGACCAGCGCCTGCGCCTCGCGCTGGTGGCGGCCATCAAGAACCTGCCCGAACGCGAGCAGTTCGTGATGAGCATGTATTACGAGCAGGACATGAACCTGAAGGAAATCGCCGCGGTGCTGGGCGTGACCGAATCGCGGGTGTGCCAGTTGCACAGCCAGTCCGTGGCCCGGCTGCGGGCGAAGATGCGCGGACACTGAACACGCGCCGACAGGCGTGGCCGCTGTTCGCGATCACACCTGTCTGCGTTGCAGCCCGGACGCGCCGGGCCGGCACGAAAACTGAAAAAACCTCAGAAACGACGGAACGCGCCGGCCGCGGCCGCGGGGCCGCCATAACGGCCCAGCGCACCGGAGTAGGTGCTGGCCTTGCCCTGCTGCGGCACCAGCGACTGCAACGACCGTTCGACCATCGCCGAACGGCGCAGCAAGGCCTCGCGTTGCATCGCGATGTCGCGCGCCACGCGCACCAGGCGATCGCGCACCACCTGGGCCAGCGCGGCACCGCCGTCGATACCCCGCAAGGCCAGCGCCAGCGCATGGGCGCTGTCGTGCAAATCGCGGGCCGCCAGCTGGACCTGTTCCGGCAGCCCTTGCAGCAAGGCCTGGCCGGTTTCGGCGACGCTGCGCTCGGCCTGCGCCAGCGCGTGGTGGATTTCGGATTGGGCCGCGATGAATGCCATGGAAGGAACGGAGGGGATCCGGGTCAGGTCAGGCAGGGATCTGCGGCCGTGCCTGCGTTCAGGACGACGACCGCTGCAACATCTCCCGCGCGTTGGCCAGCAGCTTCTCGGCGATGGCCTCGGGATTGACGGTATAGGTCTTGTTGGCAATGGCCTGGCGCACGGCCTCGACCTTCTCGAGGTCGACATCGGCACCGGTCGCCTTTTCCAGGCCTTGGGCCAGCGTGGACACCTTCACATCGACGCCAGGCGTCTTGCGCTCGTTGCGCACCGCGTTGGCCGCCTCCGGGCTGGCCTTCACCGCAGCCGACTGGCTGTTGTGCGTGCTGGCGATGGAATGGTCGTTTGGCTGGCCGATTTTCATGATGATCCCCACGGCTGTGACAGACACAGCATCCTACGATACCTATCGGTCGGGGAATGAAAAACTTGAGACATACCTGCACGGCCCGGGGTGAATCACAGGTTGACCCGGACTGTTCGCATGTCCAGTACCACGCCGGACAGTATGCGGCCATTGTCGATGCGGACCCGGGCCATCTCGCCGACCACGCCGTCCGACAAGGCCTGGCCATTGGCCCTGACGGTGAATCCGGCGCCCTGGGCGACGATACGCACCATGGATCCGGCCTGGAACACCTGCGATGGCTTGACCATGCCGTGGCGCAGCACCTGGCCGGTACGCAGGGCGCGGGTCGCGGTCTGCCCGACCCACATGTCGGGGTCGGCGAGCACCGAGGCGTTCTCCTGCGCCCAGTCCACCTCGGCCTGGACCGCGTCGTCCAGCGACAGGACGGAGCCGGAGGCGACATCCGAACGCATGACCCAGGTCGGGCCGAACGCCTGCACCTGCACCGGCAGGAAGACGTTCCAGCGCGCGACACCGTCGACGCAGCGCAGTCCGACCCGGGTCTTGCCCCACAGCCGCACACCCGGCGGCAGGTAGGGCTCGACTTGCGCGCACGGCGCCAGGTTCAGCCGGCTGTCCAGCGCGCCGACCTGTACCACCATGCGCAGCGGAGCCGCGCCCGACGGGCGCGCCGCCAGCACGGCCTGGTCCAGCCAGGCCTGGCTCTGCTCGGCGATCAGGGCGGCCTGGTCCTGCCCGGTCTGGGCGGCGGCCATCGGCGCCGCAGCGGACGCGACGACGGCGGCCAGCAGCCAGGCACCCACGGCGCGCCAGGCGGGCGCGGCGACAGGCTTCGGCATTGGATAAAGGGTCAATGAGGGCATCACAACAGACTCCACGACATGCTGCAACTCTAGGCGTCTGCGCTGCGGGCAAAGCCGCCAAGTGATGGCGGAAACCGCCTCTATTCCAGCCATCGCCGCCCTCAAGCTTTTCCATAATCGTTTCACGCCTCGGCTTCGGCCAGGTGGTTCGCCCATACCGACAGCCCCAGGAGGAGCCCTGCCATGTTTGCCCAGTTGACCGCCGGACTGGATTTCCAAGCCACCGCGCTGGGCGTGCGCTCGGAGCGCCAGCGTGTCATCGCCAGCAACATCGCCAATGCCGACACCCCGGGCTACGTGGGGCGCGACGTCGACTTCAAGCAGGCCATGGCCGAGGCCACCAGCGGCCAGAACCGGCTGGCGCCCAGCACGGCCGGCGCGCCGCGGGCCCACCCGGCCCATTTCGCGCTGCCCGGCGCCGCCGGCCACATCGACGGCACACCCGCCGAACTCGGCTACACGGTGCAGACCCAGCCGGCCATGGACAACAACACGGTCGACCTGGATCGCGAACGCGCCAACTTCGTCGACAACGCCGTGCGCTACGAAACGACCCTGCGGTTCATCAACGGCTATTCCCGGACGATCTTGAGCGCCATCCAGGGCCAGTAGACCCGCGCCAGACCGACCCCACGTTTCCAGGAGGCCCACCATGTCCATGTTTTCCATCTTCGGCGTCAGCGGCAGCGCGGTCAGCGCGCAGTCGCAGCGCCTCAACGTGGTCGCCAGCAACATGGCCAACGCCGATGCGGTCGCCGGCCCCGACGGCCAGGCCTACAAGGCGCGCCAGGTGGTGTTCGAGACCGTGCCCATGGGCTCGGACGCATCGGCCGGCGTCAAGGTGCGCGAGGTGATCGAGAGCAACGAGCCGATGCGCAAGGTGCACAACCCCACGCACCCGCTGGCCGACGCCCAGGGCTACGTGAACCAGTCCAACGTCAACACCGTCGAGGAGATGGTCAACATGATCTCGGCCTCGCGCTCGTACCAGAACAACGTCGAAGTCATGAACACCGCCAAGTCGCTGCTGCTCAAGACGCTGCAGATGGGCCAATAAGCCGCCGCCACACCCCGCCCGGAACCCCACCATGACCACCACCACCGCCGTCAGCGGCAGCACCAGCGCCACGACCAGCACCAGCTCCAGCGCGACCAGCCCGAATGCGGACCTGTCGGAAGACCGCTTCCTCAAGCTGCTGGTGGCCCAACTGGCCAACCAGGATCCGATGAATCCGCTGGACAACGCCCAGATGACCTCGCAGATGGCGCAGATCTCGACCGTCTCGAGCATCGAGAAGGTCAACGCGTCGCTCAGTGGCCTGGCCGGGCAACTGGCCGCGATGCAGGCCCTGCAGTCGAGCTCGCTGGTCGGACGCGACGTGATGATCGAGGGCAACCGGCTGGCGATCCACGACGGCAAGGCCGCGGGCGCCGTCGACCTGGACCTTCCCGCCGACAAGGTCGTGGTCGACATCCTGTCCGCCGGCGGCCAGGTCATCGAAAGCTTCAACCTCGGCGCGTTGCCGGCGGGACGCCAGCCTTTCGAGTGGGACGCGCAGTCCCATACCACCGCCGAAGGCCTGAGCTACCGGGTCACGGCCACCAACGGCAGCACGGTCGTGACCCACCGCACGCTGGTGCAGGACAACGTCGTGTCGGTCGGCTCGGACAACGGCGCCATGCTGGTGCAGCTGCGCGGCCTGGGCAACGTCGGTTACGACGCCGTCCGGTCGATCTTCTAGTTTCCCGTCGCATCACCCGCTTTCCACGCTACCCGCATTCGCCTCACCCCAGGAACCACACCATGTCATTCCAAACCGGACTCTCAGGACTGAACGCCGCCAGCCGCAACCTCGACGTGATCGGCAACAACATCGCCAATGCCAACACCATCGGCGCCAAGGTGGCGCGCGCCGAGTTCTCCGAGATCGTCGCCGCATCGACGATTGCGGCCAACGGACGCACCGAGGGTATCGGCGTCGAGGTTTCCACCGTCTCGCAGCAGTTCACCCAGGGAAGCGTCAACGTCACCGGCAGCGCGCTGGACATCGCGATCAACGGCGCCGGGTTCTTTCCCGTGACGCTGACCGACGGCAGCATGGCCTATACCCGCGCCGGCACCTTCAAGCTGGACACCGAAGGCAACATCGTCACCAACGCGTCGGCCAAGCTGATGGGGTATCCGACCACGGTCGACGGCGTGGCCACCAGCAGCACGCTGCAGCCGATGCGGATTCCCACCGGCAGCCCGATCCCCGCGAGCGCGACCACGTCGATCGCCGCCGAGCTCAACCTCAATGCCAGCGCGCCGGTATGGAATGCGTCGGTCCCCAACGTGCCGCTGACCACCTACGGCACCTCGCTCAATGTCTACGACTCGCAGGGCTCGGCCATCCCGGCCTCGCTGTACATGCGCAAGATCGCCGACGACACCTGGGAGGTCTACACCGACCCGACCTCGGACGCCACCGCCACCGCGTCGCTGGCCGCCACGCTGACGTTCGACACCAACGGACAACTGGCCAGCAGCGTGCCCGCGTCGCCCACGCTGTCGATCACGTCGCCCAACCCCAACATCGGCAGCTTCTCCGCCACGCTGGACCTGAACAGGACCACCCAGTACGCGACCGCCTTTGCCGTCACCGACCTGACGCAGGACGGATACGCTCCCGGCGACTTCGTCGCGTTGTCCATCGGCGACAACGGCGTGATCTCCGCGCGTTACTCCAATGGCCAGACCCAGGCCACGGGCCAGATCGCGCTGGCGGACTTCCGCAACGTGCAGGGCCTGCGCTCGACCGAGAACGGCAACTGGGTCGAGACCGTGGCGTCCGGCCAACCCATCGTCGGCGCGCCCGGCGTGGGCAAGTTCGGCGAATTGCGCGCCGGCGCACTCGAGGAGTCGAACATCGACCTGACCTCCGAGCTGGTCAACATGATGACCGCGCAGCGCACCTACCAGGCCAACGCCCAGACCATCAAGACGCAGGACCAGGTCCTGTCCACCCTGACCCAGCTGCGCTGATCGCGATCACGCACCGACCCACTGAAGAGGCCCCGCCATGGATCGACTCGTCTACACCGCGATGACCGGCGCCACCGCGGCCGCGCACCGGCAGTCCGTGTTGTCCAACAACCTGGCCAATGCCTCGACCAACGGCTTTCGCGCCGAGCTCTCGACCTACCGCGCCGTACCCTTGCGCGGCGACGGCTCGACCACCCGCGTGTTCGCGCTCGAGGCCACCTCCGGTCACCTGGAAGCGCCCGGCCCGTCGCAGACCACCGGCCGCCCGCTCGACGTGCGCGCCACCGGCAACGCCTGGTTCGCCGTGCAGGGCCTGGACGGCACCGAAGGGTATACCCGTGCCGGCTCGCTGCAGATCGGTGCGGACGGCACCTTGCAGACCGTCAACGGCCTGACGGTGTTCTCCGACGGCAGCGCGCCGCTGGCGCTGCCCGCCGGCGGCACGATCGCGATCGCGCCCAATGGCGACATCAGCTCCAGCACCGCCGGCCAGGCCACGGTCATCGTCGGCCGCCTCAAGATGGTGACGCCGAACGCGGACGATCCGCTCAAGCGCAGCGACGACGGCCTGTTCCGCACCGTCGACACCGCGCCGCTGCCCCACGACCCGCTGGCCCGCCTGCAAAGCGGCGCGCTCGAGGGCTCCAACGTGAGCCCGATCGAAACCATGGTCGGCATGATCCAGACCGCCCGCCAGTTCGAGATGCAGATGCGCCTCGTGCAGACGGCGGAATCGAACGACCGATCGGCCGGCCAGCTGCTGAGCCTGCAAGGCTGACCCCGGCCCCGCGCCACTGAACCCCGAGGAAACCACCATGATCAACTCACTCTGGATTTCGAAAACCGGCATGGAGGCCCAGCAGACCCAGCTCGACGTGATCTCGCACAACCTGGCCAACGTCTCCACCACCGGCTACAAGCGCGCCCAGGCGGTGTTCGAGGACCTGATGTACCAGAACCTGCGCCAGGTCGGCTCCAACACCTCGGACCAGTCCCAGCTGCCCACCGGACTGCACCTGGGCCTGGGCGTGCGCACCGTCGCCACCAGCCGCTCGTTCGCCCAGGGCACGATCCAGCAGACCTCGAACAACCTGGACGTGGCGATCCAGGGCAACGGTTTCTTCCAGATCACCATGCCCGACGGCTCCAACTCCTATACCCGCGACGGCTCGTTCCAGGTCGACAACCAGGGCCAGCTGGTCACCGCCGGCGGCCTGGTGGTGGCCAACGGCGTGACCGTTCCCGCCAACGCGAAGAACATCTCGATTGCCACCGACGGCACCGTGACGGCGACCATTCCCGGCACCACGCAGCCGCAGCAGATCGGCAACATCATCCTGGCCAGTTTCATCAATCCGGCCGGCCTGGAGCCGCTCGGCCAGAACCTGTTTGCCGAAAGCCCGGCCTCGGGCCAGCCCAATACCGGCACGCCGGGCACCAACGGCATCGGCACGGTCACGCAGGGTTTCCTGGAGACCTCGAACGTCAACGTGGTGCAGGAGCTGATCACGATGATCCAGACCCAGCGCGCCTACGAGATGAATTCCAAGGCCATCCAGACCTCGGACCAGATGCTGCAGAAACTCGGCCAGCTGTGATGCCATTGCTCTCGCTCCTTCGCACCACCGTCGGTGCCGCACTGCTGGCGATCCTGGCCAGCGGCTGCGAGTCGCTGCCCAAGACCGAACGCGTGGATTTCGTGCAGCCGCCCTCGCCCATCGTCGTGCGCGCCGCCGAACCCCGCCCGGTCACCGGCAGCCTGTTCCACAACACCAGCTACCGCCCGCCGTTCGAGGACTATCGCGCCCGCCTGGTCGGCGACGTGGTGACCATCCTGATCACCGAAACCGTCACCGCCAGCCAGTCGTCGACCTCGACCGCGAGCCGCACCTCGTCGATGGACGCCGGCGTGTCGGCGTTTCCGTTCGCCAACGCGTCGTCGCTGGGCAAGTTGTCGCTGAACTCGTCCACCAACAACGACTTCTCCGGTGCCGGCGCGACCGAAAGCGCGAACCGCTTCTCGGGCACGATCACGACCACCGTGGTCGACGTGTTGCCCAACGGCCACCTGGTGCTGGCCGGCGACAAGCAGATCGGCGTGAACCAGAACGTCGACGTGCTGCGTTTCTCCGGCACCGTCGATCCGCGCTCCATTGCGGCCGGCGGCACCGTCAGCTCGACCCAGGTGGCCAACGCGCGCATCGAGTCGCGCGGCCGCGGCGCGCAGAACGAGGCCCAGACCGTGGGCTGGATCGCGCGTTTCTTCATGGCCATGATTCCGTTCTGAGGGCATGACCATGCACCGACAACCCTTCGCGCGCACGCTGCGCAGCCAGCTGGCCGTCGCGGCGCTGGCCATCCTGGCGCTGCTGTGCGCCACCCCGGCATCGGCGGTGCGCATCAAGGAGGTGGCCGCCATCGAAGGGGTGCGCACCAACCAGCTGACCGGCTTCGGCCTGGTCGTGGGCCTGGACGGCACGGGAGACCAGACCACGCAGATGCCCTACACCTCGCAGGGCATGAACAACTACCTGCAGCAGCTGGGCATCACGCTGCCGGCGGCCAGCGCGTCGCAGCTGCAGCTCAAGAACGTCGCGGCCGTGCTGGTGACGGCGCAACTGCCCGCGTTCGCCCGGCCCGGCCAGGCGATGGACGTGAACGTGTCCTCGCTGGGCAATGCCAAGTCGCTCAAGGGCGGCACGCTGATCACCACGCCGCTGCGCGGCGTCGACGGCGAGGTCTATGCGCTGGCCCAGGGCAACCTGATCGTCGGCGGCGCCGGCGCCTCGGCCGGCGGCAGCCGGGTGCAGATCAACCACCTGAGCGCCGGGCGCATCCCGGGCGGCGGCCAGGTCGAACGCACCGTGCCGACACCGCTGCTGCAGGGCGACACGGTCTCGCTGGGGCTGAGTGCCTCCGACTTCCAGACCGCGCAACGCGTGGCCCAGGCCGTCAACCGCCGCTTCGGGCCGGGTTTCGCCCGTGCGCTGGACGGGCGCACGGTCGAGGTCCGCGCCCCCGTCGATCCCAATGCCCGTGTCAACTTCATCGCCGAGATGGAGGAACTCTCGCTGGAAGAGTCGGTGCCCTCGGCCAAGGTGGTGATCAACGCGCGCACCGGATCCATCGTGCTGAACCAGGCCGTCACGCTTGGCGCCTGCGCGATCGCGCACGGCAACCTGTCGATCACGATCAGCAGCACGCCGGTGGTCAGCCAGCCCAACCCGCTGTCGCAGGGACAGACCGTGGTGGGCGAGCAGGCAAACATCAAGATCACGCAGGAACCCGGCATCCTGATGCAGATCCCGCCCTCGCCGCAGCT
>JBFIDI010000131.1:0-11984 GCA_041581405.1 Burkholderiaceae bacterium | reverse complement strand
TATCGGGCCCAGGCCGTGCTCGATCGCCTCGGTGTCGATCAGCTGGAAGACCGCGATGCACGGGCCGAGGCGATCCTGGCCGAGGTGCAGCGCCTGTGGCAGAAGGCGCCGCCGATCCGGCGCATGCCCGACGGGCCGGTGCGCATGACCGGTTTCCCGGTGATGTTGTCCGAAGGCGACAAGCCGGTCACGCAGATCCTGCTGGTCCCGTATTACGGCGCCTGCATCCACTCGCCGCCACCGCCGGCAAACCAGGCGGTGCTGGTGACGCTGGATCGCGAGTTGCCGCGCCAGATGTACCAGTTTCCGGTCTGGGTCACCGGCACGCTGGTGCACGCACCCGCGGTCACGCCCCACGGTCGGGTGTTGTACCGCATGCGCGAGGCCAGCTGGCAACCCCATCCGTGGCCCCGGCAGCCGCTGCCGGTGTATCGCCTGCCGTAGGTCGTCGCCGCCGGATCAGCGCGGCAGCAGGTGGCGTCGTTGCAGGTCGGTGGCCAGCATCCGGTAACCGGCCATGCCCATCGCGGAGTCCGTGCGGCCGGTGCTCAGCTGCCCGTTGACCCACACCAGGTCCATGGTGCGCAGGTCCGGCAGCGGCTCGGCCAGCCGCACGTGCACCATCTGGTTCGCGGCCGGAGCCGGGACATGGATGCAGGCGCCGAAGAACGGCACCAGCAGGAATTCGCTCATGCGACCCTGGTCGGACTCCAGCGGCACGACGTAGCCCGATAGGCGGACCCGCGCGCCGTCGAGCGCGCGGTTGGTCGGCGCGTTGTCCCAGGTCTCGCGCATGCGCCGGGCCAGCGCCTGGGCTTCGGCGGAACCATCGTCCAGCTGCGCGATGTCCTGGTCCCGGTACTGCGCGAGCGGGTCCCATCCGGGCGGAACCAGTTCCTGCCACGCGATCTCGCGGAACTGCGGCTGGGCCTGGGCCCGGCCGGTGGCCTGGTCGGTTTCGAAGCCCCGCGCCAGCCATTGCGTGGCGCCGCCCAGTGCGGCGACGAACGCAAACACGCCGAGGATGTTCAGGCTGGTGCGCATGAGTCGGTCACTTCTTCTTGTAGGCCTCGATCCGGGACACGACCATCGAATACCCGCTGGCCCCCATCTCCGAACTGCCGCGGACCAGGCCCAGGGTGCCGTCGACCCACACGGCGTCCATGGTCTGGAACCCCTTGATCGCGGTCTGGGCGCGCGCGTGCACGATCTGGTTCGCCGGCGGCGGCGGCGTGTGGATGCAGGCGCCGAAGTAGGGCACCAGCAGGAACTCCCGGATTCCGTCCTTGGCCTCGTCCAGCGGCACCAGATATCCGGGCAGGCGCACGCGCCGCCCCGCCAGGGCCGCGACCGTCGGGGCGTTGTCCCAGATCTCGCGCAGCTTCTCGTATTGCTTGACCGCGCGTGGATCGCTGTCGGACAAGGGTTTCATGTCGCCCAGGGACTTCAACGGATCCCAGCCCTTCGGTATCAGGTCGTCCCAGGAGATTTCCGGGAATCCCGCGGCCCGCACGCGGGTCCAGGCCAGGCCGGCCGTCGCCATGGCGAGCCAGCGGCGGCGGCTCGGTCCGCGGGCGTGATCGTGGTCAGGCTTCATGGTTCAACTCCTCGGTGACAGTCCGTCGGACAGGGACAGGCGGTAGGCGCGCCAGCCCGGGTACAGGCTGACCAGCCAGCCGCAGGCCAGCAGGCCCAGCAGCAGCTGGCCCTGCAGGGGGGTGGGCTCGGCCAGGTGCAGCGTCAGGCCGAATACGGACTGCAGCCACGGCCCGAGTGCCAGCCCGATGGTAGCGAGCGCCAGGATGCCCGCGGCGATGCCGCATGCCGTGACCAGCACGCCCTCGACCGAGAGCAGGAACAGCAGGCTGCGCGGGCTGGCGCCCACCGCGCGCAATACGGCCAGTTCGCGGCGCCGTTCGCCCAGGCTGGCCAGCACCACCGAGACCAGGCCCGCCATGCTGACCAGGGCCACCAGCACCGACATCAGCAGCAGCGCCTTTTCCCCGGCGCCGATGACGTCCCACAATTCGTCCAGCGCCACGCCGGGCAGGATGGCCATCAGCGGCTCGTCGGGGAACTGGTTGACGCTGCGCTGCACCGAAAACACCGCGGCGCGGTTGTGCAGGCCGACCAGCACGGCGGTGACGGCCTTGGGTTGCAGCTGCATCGCACGCGCCCGTTCGGCGTCGATCCGCATGCCGGGCAGCGGCGCACCCGCGTACCAGTCCACGTGCAAGGCCTCCATGGCCTGCAGGCTGATGTGGACCGTGCGGTCGACCGGTGTGCCGGTCGGACGCAGGATGCCGGTGACGACGAATGGCTTGTCGGCGTGTTCGTTCAGTTCCAGTTCGCCGCTGCCGTGCGACAGCGAAATCCGATCACCCACGTGGTAGCCGAGCCGCGCGGCGACCTCGGCTCCGAGCACCGCGTCGAACAGGTCGGAGAACACCTGGCCCTCATGCATGCGCAAGGGCTGCCGGTCGCCATGGCGGAACAGGCTGAAGTAGTCGGCGCTCGTGCCCAGCACGGGAAATCCCCGATGCGAGTCGCCCAGCGACAGCGGGATCACCCAGGCCACGCCGCGTTGCCCCGCGATGGCCTGTACCGAGCTCCAGCGCATGTTGTTGGTGGCCGCGCCGATGCGAAACACTGAATACAGCAGCAATTGCACCGAGCCGGTACGCGCGCCCACGATCAGGTCGGTTCCGGACAGCGCGGACGTGAAGCTGCCGCGCAGGTCGGTGCGCAGCCGTTCGGTCCCCAGCAGCATGAAGGTCGACAGCGCGATCGAACACACGGTCAGCCCGAGCGTGAAGCGCCGGTTCCACGCGCTGTGCAAAGCCAGCGAAAGCAGGAAACGCATCATGCGGGCTCCCCGGCCGGCGCGCCGGGCGCTCCCGCCGTGTCGGCCGTGTCGGCCGGGGCCCGGTTGATGTCCGGCAGCCCCAGCTGGCGGTCGAAACGCGCGGCGATGCGCCGGTCGTGGCTGACGAAGACCAGGGCGCTGCGCGTTGCGCGGCAGGACGACAGCAGCAGGTCGACGAAGGCGTTGCGCCGGTCGTCGTCGAGGGCCGAGGTCGGCTCGTCCGCGATCACCAGCGCAGGCGCACCGATCAGCGCGCGCGCCGCGGCCACGCGTTGCTGCTGCCCGACCGACAGGTCCCGTGCCGGCCGCAGCCAGTCGCGCGTGTGCAGTCCCATGCCGCCGAGCCAGAACTCCGCGGCCGCCCGCAGCGAGCTCGACCGCTCGATGGCCACCCGAGCGCGTGGCGGCGAGAACCGGCACGGCGCCATCGTGTTGTCGAGCACGCTCAGGTAAGGCAGCAGGTTGAACTGCTGGAAGATGTAGCCGACGTGGTCGACACGGTACTGGTCGCGCTGGCCCGCACGCATGTCGGACCAGGACCGGCCCAGCAGCGACACGGTGCCCGTGCGCGGCTGCAGCACGCCGGCCATCAACGACAGCAGCGTGCTCTTGCCGCACCCGCTGGGACCATACAGGAACAGGCTTTCGCTCGCGTGCACGCGCAGCTGTTCGATCTGCAGGCAGTCCCTGTCGTTTCCCGGCCAGGCGAAACAGAGGTCGTGCAAGGCCAGCACCGTGTCGGTCATGGCGTCATTTTCCCCAGCTCAGGCGGGACGCCGAACGCGTCAGTCGGCGCTTGAACTGCCCTTGGGCCGTGGCCAGTTGCACGTCGATGGACCGGATGCGCTTGAACGCGGCCAGCATCGGCACGTCCAGGTGACGCGCCTGTTCGGCCTTCGTGCACGCAAAGGTGAAACGCGCGTCGATGTCGGCGTGTTCCTCGTGCTCCTCGTGTTTCTCGTGCGTGTCCTTTGCGGCGCCGGCCTGTTGGGACGCGGCACCGTCATCGAGGCCCAGCGCCTGCGACTCCAGCGTCACGCCCGACAAGCGGCAACCCGCGGCGGGATCCGGGACGAACAAGGTGTCGGCACGTCGCAGCCGTGCCACCAGGTCGGCCACCTGGCGGCGTTCGGCATCGGTCCGGGGGGCTCGCTCGAAACCTAGGAAGTTGTCCAGCGGGGCCTCCATGGCAATCGTGATCGAGCCGGCATCGATCGCCACGTCCAGTGCCAGGCGGCCGTGGGTGTGGGCGGCCTGGTCGGCCTGCGCGGGCAGGCTGGCGGCCAGCGCGATGGCCAGCAGGGTTGCGCCGAGCGGGGCGAAGGTGCGGAGCGGGCGCGCAGGCGCGCGCGGGGATAGTGGTTTCATGTGTCATCCGTCGAGAAGGAATTGGCAAACCGCCCGCGCATGTCGGCGCGGGGGGCGTGTATGGCAATGTCTCAGCGGATGCGCGGAGGGCCGCGCGCCTGGGCCCATGCGGGCATGCGCACGGCCTGGCCCGCGATGACGGGCAGGGCCGATGCCGCCAGCCGGGCCGGCGCCAACGGCAGCAGCAGGGGTGTCGGCGCGCAGTCGCCATGGCTGATCTGGTCGTACAGCCGGCAGTCGGCGGCGGAGCCATGGCCGTCGAGCAGGCTGGCAAGCCAGGTGGCGAATGTCTGGTCCGGCGCCGGATGTGATGCGTGCCACGCGTGCGCGTGCGCATGCGCGCCGTCGTCGTCATCGTGATGATGCGCCGCCACGGACTCGACATGCATGCTGCCGTGCACCACGCCCAGCCATTGCGTCAATACCAGCGCCAGCAGCAACCCGACACAGGCCAGGCCATGCCACGCGGGTCGGCCGGCGGTGGGTACGGGAGCAGGAGAGCGGGACATCGGCAGCGTGGAGGGCGGGGCACGCGCGCAAGCGGTGCGGGTGCCCGTATCGTACCGCAGGGTCTGCGTGCCGCCGCGCCCCGGCCTCGGGCCGGTCACCCGGCCGCAACCCCGTGTCAACCCGTCTTGACACCATATTCTTTAGGCATAAACTATTTCATCATGAATATCCTGTGTATTGGCGGCGGTCCGGCCGGCCTGTATTTCGGTCTGCTGATGAAGTTGCAGGACCCGGCCCATCGTGTCGTCGTCGTCGAGCGCAACAAGCCCTACGACACCTTCGGCTGGGGCGTGGTGTTGTCGGACCAGACGCTGGAGAACCTGGCGGTCGCGGATCCGCCGAGTGCTGGCCTGATCGGCGATGCGCTGAACCACTGGGACGACATCGAGGTTTTTTTCAAGGGGCGCAGCGTGCGCTCCGGCGGCCACGGTTTCTGCGGCATCGGGCGCAAGCACCTGCTCAACATCCTGCAGGACCGCTGCCAGGCCGTGGGCGTGGAACTGGTGTTCGAGCAGGACGTCGCGGACGACCAGGCGCTGGCCACCGAATACCGCGCCGACCTGGTGATCGCCAGCGACGGGCTCAACAGCCGCATCCGCAGCCGGTATTCCAGGGTCTACCAGCCCGACATCGACACCCGCCACTGCCGTTTCGTCTGGCTGGGCACGCACAAGACCTTCGACGCCTTCACCTTTGCGTTCGAGCAGACCGAACACGGCTGGTTCCAGGCCCATGCGTACAAGTTCGACGACAAGACCTCGACCTTCATCGTCGAGACACCGCAGGCGGTCTGGGACGCCCACGGCATCGGCAACATGGAGCAGGCCGAGGCGGTCGCCTTCTGCGAGCGCCTGTTCGCGCGTTACCTCGACGGGCACCGGCTGATCAACAACGCGACGCACCTGCGCGGCTCGGCGAACTGGATCCGCTTCCCGCGCGTGATGTGCAAGACCTGGGTGCACCATGTCGACCTGCCGCACGGCCGGGTGCCGGTGGTGCTGATGGGTGATGCCGCGCACACCGCGCATTTCTCGATCGGCAGCGGAACCAAGCTGGCGCTGGAGGACGCGATCGACCTGGCGAACGCGTTCGGCGAGTCAAAGGGCGCGGCCGATCGAGACGCGGTGCTGCAACACTACGAGGACCGGCGCAGCGTCGAGGTGCTCAAGATCCAGAACGCGGCACGCAACTCGACCGAATGGTTCGAGAACGTCAGCCGCTACACCGGCATGCAGATCGAGCAGTTCGCGTATTCGCTGCTGACCCGTTCGCAACGCATCAGCCACGAGAACCTGCGCCTGCGCGACGCCGCATGGGTCGGCGGTTTCGAGCAGTGGATGGCGCGCCACCAGCCGGCGCCCGGCGGCCAGGACACGCCGGGCGCAGGGCCCGCCGATGCCCCGGAGCCCGCGCTGCCGCCGATGTTGCTGCCGCTGCAGCTGCGTGGCGCGCGGCTCAAGAACCGCATCGTCGTCTCGCCGATGGCCACCTACAGCGCCGTCGACGGCGTGGTGCAGGACTTCCACCTGGTGCACCTGGGCGCCCGTGCGCTCGGCGGCGCCGCGCTGGTGATGGTGGAGATGACCAGCCCGACACCCGAGGGCCGCATCACGCCCGGCTGCACCGGCCTGTGGAACGACGCGCAGCAGTCGGGCCTGGCGCGTATCGTCGACTTCGTGCACGGCCAGAGCACGGCGCTGATCGGCCTGCAGCTCGGCCACAGCGGCCCCAAGGGGTCGACCCAGCTCGGCTGGGAAGCGATCGACGAGCCGCTGCCGGACGCCGGCGCCAACTGGCCGCTGCTCGCCGCCAGCGCCGTACCGTACGGCCCGCGCAACCAGACACCGGCGGCGATGACGGCGCAAGACATGGACCACATGCGCGAGGCCTTCGTCGCGTCGACGCGGCGCGCGCGGGAGGCCGGCTTCGACTGGCTGGAGCTGCATTGCGCGCACGGTTACCTGCTGGCGAGTTTCATCAGCCCGCTGACCAACCGGCGCACCGACGCCTATGGCGGCCAGGGCCGCGAAGGGCTGGAGAACCGCTGCCGTTTCCCGCTCGAGGTGTTCCGCGCCATGCGTGCGGCCTGGCCCGAGGACAAACCCATGAGCGTGCGCATCTCGGCGCACGACTGGGTCGCCGGCGGCACCGACGCCGACGACGCGGTGCAGATCGCGCGCCTGTTCAAGCAGGCCGGCTGCGACCTGATCGACGTCTCGTCCGGCCAGACCACACGCGACGCCAGGCCGGTGTACGGGCGCATGTACCAGACGCCGTTCGCCGACCGCATCCGCAACGAGGCCGGCATCCGCACGATGGCGGTGGGTGCGATCACGCAGGCCGACCAGGTCAACAGCATCATCGCGGCCGGCCGCGCCGACCTGTGCGCCATCGCGCGCCCGCACCTGGCCGATCCGGCCTGGACGCTGCACGAGACGGCGGCGCTGCAGTCGCCCCAGGTCGACTGGCCGCGCCAGTACCTGCCCGGACGCGACCAGCTGTACCGCGAGGCCGGCAAGCTGCAGCAGGCCGGTGGTGCCGGCAACTCAGTCGCCGAGGCCGACGCCCAGGCCCGGGCGCAGGGTTTCTAGCGGTGGACGGCATCATGGACAAGGAGGCCCGCCTGATCGGCACCAGCGCCGCGGAGCACCCGCAGGAGTTGCGCCTGTGGTTGCGTCTGCTGACCTGCACCCACCTGATCGAGGCTCGTGTGCGCGGCGCCCTGCGCGACCAGTTCGACATGACGCTGCCGCGTTTCGACCTGATGGCGCAACTCGAACGCGCACCCGACGGCCTGAAGATGAACGAGTTGTCGCGCCGGATGATGGTCACCGGCGGCAACGTCACCGGCATCACCGACCAGCTGGTGCACGAAGACCTGGTCGAGCGGGTGCAGGTGCCCGGCGATCGCCGCGCCTACCGGGTACGGCTGACGCCGCGCGGGCGCGCGCAGTTCGCCGAGATGGCGCTGGCGCACGAGGCCTGGGTGGTCGAGGCCTTCGGCGGCCTGAGCGAACGCGAGATCGACACCTTGCACCGCCTGCTGGGCAAGGTCAAGCAACACAGCCAGACGGCCATGACACACAAGGATTCGGCATGAAGCACTACATCGGCAACTCCAACCCCATGCAGGGCCGCTACGACGCGACCGCGGGTTTTGCGGCGCGGCATTTTGCGTGGTCCTGTGCGGACGGGGTCGGCACGATCACGCTGAGCCGGCCCGAGCGCAAGAACCCGCTGACCTTCGATTCCTATTCCGAGTTGTGCCAGCTGTTCGACGCGTTGCGCCGCAGCACCGACGTCAAGGCGGTGGTGCTCACCGGGGCGGGCGGCAACTTCTGCTCCGGCGGCGACGTGCACGAGATCATCGGGCCGCTGACGAAGATGAGCATGCCCGAGATGCTGGAGTTCACCCGCATGACCGGCGACCTGGTCAAGACCATGCGCAACTGCCCGCAGCCGGTGATCGGCGCCATCGACGGCATCTGCGCCGGTGCCGGCGCGATGATGGCGCTGGCCTGCGACATGCGTTACGGCACGCCGGCCGCGCGCACCGCCTTCCTGTTCACGCGCGTGGGCCTGGCCGGTGCCGACATGGGCGCCTGCGCCTTGTTGCCGCGGGTCATCGGCCAGGGCCGCGCCAGCGAGTTGTTGTTCAGCGGGCGGGCGATGACGGCGCAGGAAGGCCTGGCCTGGGGTTTCTTCAATGCCTTGCACGACAGCGCCGAACTGCTGCCCAAGGCGCAGGCCTTCGCGGCCGAGCTGGCCGCGGGGCCGACCTTCGCCCACGGCATGACCAAGACCATGCTGCAGCAGGAGTGGGCAATGACGATCGAGCAGGCGGTCGAGGCCGAAGCGCAGGCGCAGGCCATCTGCATGCAGACCCGGGACTTCACCCGCGCCTACGAGGCATTCGCCGCCAAGACCCGGCCGGTATTCGGAGGGGATTGATTCATGGCCGCCGCGACCTCGCATTACGCACTGCCTTTCTTCGACGCGGCGCACCATGCGCTGGCCGATGGCGTGGCCGCCTGGGCCGCCACGCAGGACGTCGACGAGACCGACGACCGCGCGGCCTGCCGCCAGTGGGTGCGGCGGCTCGGCGATGCGGGCTGGTTGCGGTATTGCGTGCCCGCGGCCTTCGGCGGCGCCTTGCCCGCGCTCGATTCGCGGGCGCTGGTGATCCTGCGCGAGACGCTGGCGTTCCACTCGCCGCTGGCCGATTTCGCGTTCGCGATGCAGGGCCTGGGCAGCGGCGCGATCACGCTGGCGGGCAGCGCCGAGCAGCAGCAGGCCTATCTGCCGGCGGTGGCGCGCGGCGACACGATTGCCGCGTTCGCGCTCAGCGAACCCGACGCCGGATCCGACGTCGGCGCGATGGCGACGACGGCGCGCGCCGATGCCGACGGCGGCTTCGTGCTCGACGGCGTCAAGACCTGGATCAGCAACGGCGGCATCGCCGACTACTACTGCCTGTTCGCCAAGACCGAGCCCGGGGGCGGCAGCCGCGGCATCACCGCCTTCATCGTCGATGCCGACACCCCGGGACTGGACGACTCCGAACACATCCACGTGATGGCGCCGCATCCGCTGGCCAGCGTGCGCCTGACGCAGTGCCGCGTGCCCGCCCACGCGCAGCTCGGCCCGCGCGAGGGCGGCTTCAAGCTGGCGATGCGGACGCTGGACATCTTCCGCGCCTCGGTGGCCGGTGCGGCGCTGGGCATGGCCCGGCGCGCCCTGCACGAGGCGGTGGCGTATACGCGCCGGCGCCCGATGTTCGGCCAGCACCTGGCCGACTTCCAGCTGACGCAGGCCCGGCTCGGCGACATGGCCGCGCTGCTCGATGCGGCGGCCCTGCTGACCTACCGCGCCGCCTGGCTGCGCGACTGCGTGGGCACGGCGACACCCGAGCAGGCGCAGGCCTACACCGCGCAGGCGGCGATGGCCAAGATGGCGGCGACCGAGAACGCGCAGCGTGTCATCGACATGGCGCTGCAGATGCACGGCGGGCAGGGCGTGCGGGTCGGCAACACGATCGAGCACCTGTACCGCGACATCCGCTCGCTGCGCATCTACGAAGGCGCCACCGAGGTGCAACAACTCATCATCGGCAAGTCCGTGTTGAAAGGAGCAGCATGATGTCCGCGTCCGCCCAGGTGGATCGTTTCGTCCACGATCGACTCCCCCCGCCCGAGCAGCTGCCCGAGCTGCGTTTCGATGCGCCGGAGCTGCAGTTTGCGGAACAGCTCAACCTGGTCCAGGAACTGCTGGACAAGGCGCCGATCAAGGGTTTCACCCATTTCCCGATGCTGCGCTCGGACACCGATACCGTCACGTATGCCGAGGCGCGGGTGCGGGTCGACCGCATCGCCCATGTGCTGGTGCAGGACCTGGGCCTGGTGCCGGGAAACCGGGTGCTGCTGCGCGGCGGCAATTCGATCATGATGGCCTTGTGCATGCTGGCGGTGATGAAGGCCGGCCTGGTGGCGGTGGCGACCATGCCCTTGTTGCGGGCCAAGGAGCTGGGCGACATCATCGACAAGTCCGAACCGGCCGCGGCCCTGTGCGACGTGGCCCTGCTGGCCGAGTTGCAACAGGCGCAGGCCGCGCATCCGGTGCTGGCCACCGTGATCGCGTTCAACGCGTCGGTCGGCGCGGGCGAGCCGGATTCGCTGGAGGCGCGCGCCACCGACAAGCATGGCGCATTCACGGCCTGCCCGACCGCGGCCACCGACGTCGCGCTGCTGGCCTTCACCTCTGGCACCACCGGCAAGCCCAAGGCGGCGGTCCACACGCACCGCGATGTCATGGCGGCCTGCGAGGCCTGGCCGCGCCACGTGTTGCGCGCGACCCCGGACGACGTGGTCATGGGTTCGCCGCCACTGGCCTTCACGTTCGGGCTGGGCGGCTTGCTGATCTTCCCGATGTGGGCCGGCGCCTCGGTGTATTTCCCGGGCAAGCCCTATACGCCGGACGGCATGGCGCAGCTGATGTTCGAGGTCGGGGCCACCATCTGCTACACCGCGCCCACGTTCTATCGCCAGATGGCGCCACACCTCAAGGCGCTGGCGGCGCAACGCGGCAAGCCGTCGCTGCGTATCTGCGTCAGCGCCGGCGAGGCCTTGCCGGACGCGACGCGGCAGTTGTGGAAGGATGCCAGCGGCATCGAGATCCTGGACGGCATCGGTGCCACCGAGATGTTCCACATCTTCATCTCGTCGCCGCCGGACGCGGTGCGCCGCGGCGCCATCGGCCAGGTGGTGCCGGGTTACGTGGCCAAGGTCGTCGATGACCAGGGGCGCGACCTGCCGGTGGGCCAGGTCGGCAAGCTGGCGGTCAAGGGGCCGACCGGCTGCAAGTACCTGGGCGACCCGCGGCAGTCGAACTATGTGCGTGACGGCTGGAACTATCCCGGCGACGCGTTCAAGCAGGACGCCGACGGGTATTTCTTCTACCAGGCCCGCACCGACGACATGATCATCACCTCGGGCTACAACGTGGGCGCACCGGAGGTCGAGGACGCCTTGCTCAAGCATGCATCCGTGGCCGAATGTGCCGTCGTCGGCGTGCCCGACGAGGAGCGGGGCATGCGGGTCAAGGCGTTCTGCGTGCTCAAGCCCGGCGCCAGCGGCGACGCCGCGATGGTCAAGGCCTTGCAGGACCATGTGAAGGCCAGCATCGCACCCTACAAATATCCGCGCGACATCGCATTCGTCACCAGCCTGCCGCGCACCGAAACCGGCAAGCTGCAACGCTTCAAGCTCAAGACCGCATGAAATTCCTCCAACCTCCCGGCTGGTTGCCGGCCAAGGGATATGCCAACGGCGTGGCCGCACGTGGCACCCAGATCTTCGTCGGCGGCCAGATCGGCTGGAACGCGCAGCAGCAGTTCGAGACCGACGACTTCATCGGCCAGACCGCGCAGGCCTTGCGCAACATCGTGGCCATCCTGCACGAGGCCGGCGCCGATCCGTCGCACATGGTGCGCATGACCTGGTACATCGTCGACCGGGTCGAATACAACGCCCGGCTCAAGGAACTGGGCCCGGTCTACCGCGAGGTCATGGGGCGCCACTTCCCGGCCATGACCTGCGTGCAGGTGGCCGCGCTGGTCGAGCAGCGGGCCAAGGTCGAGATCGAGGTGACGGCGGTAGTGCCGGACTGACGAGGACCATCCATGGACACGCCCTCACGGATCCTGGTCACCGGCGGCAGCGGCGCCGTCGGCCGGTATGTCGTC
>JBFIDI010000130.1:0-11987 GCA_041581405.1 Burkholderiaceae bacterium | reverse complement strand
GGTCGCTGCCGGCGGCCAGCGCCAGCGCGCGTTCCTGCACCTTCTGGGCGAACACGGCCGGCTTGGCGATGTCGTCGACCAGTTTCCAGTCCTTGGCACGCTGGCCGCGCACACCCTCTACGCTGGTACAGAAGATGTCGGCCAGGTCGTGGCGCACCTTGCGCTTGTCGGTGACCCGCGTCAGGCCGCCGGTGCCGGGCAACACGCCGAGCAGGGGCACTTCGGGCAGGCTCACCGACGACGAGCGGTCGTCGACGAGGATGATTTCGTCGCAGGCGAGTGCCATCTCGTAACCGCCACCGGCACACGCCCCGTTGACGGCGGCCAGGAACTTGAGGCCGCTGTACAGCGACGAGTCTTCCAGGCCGTTGCGGGTCTCGTTCGTGAACTTGCAGAAGTTGACCTTCCACGCATGGCTGCTTTTGCCGAGCATGAAGATGTTGGCGCCGGAGCAGAACACCCGGTCCTTGGCGCTGGTCACGACGACCGTGCGCACCTCGGGGTGTTCGAAACGGATCCGGTTGACCGCGTCGTTGAGTTCGATGTCCACGCCCAGGTCGTAGCTGTTGAGCTTGAGCTTGTAGCCCGGCCGCAGGCCGGCGTTTTCGTCGAAGTCGGCCGTGAGTGTCGCCACCGGGCCGTCGAACGACAGCTTCCAGTGCCGGTATTGTGCCGGGCTGGTCTGGTAATCCACGGGGGCGGGAGCTTGCACGTCTGTCTCCTGGGATGGGCGATACGGTTCACCGGATCGGCCGGGTTGGTCTTGATTGATGACATGCATGATAGTGCACGAACCAACAGGCGTCAAGCACTCCAATGCATATATGCAAAATAATTCATATCTCCATGTCCAGCGCCCGCCGCACCGCTTCCCGCAACAAGGCAAAGGTCTCCGCCAGCCCCTGCGCGCTGGTGTCGATGCGCAGCTGCGCCTTGGAATAGAAGGCGGCGCGTCCGGCCAGGATGCCCTTGAGGTCGTCCATGGCCTCGCGGCTGCCGGCCATCGGGCGCATGTCACCCTGCGCCACGACGCGCTGCATGTGGTCCTGCGCGGACGCCTGCAACCAGACCGTCGTGCAATGCGCCAGCAACTGGTTGAACGTGGCCGGGTCGGACACCAGGCCGCCGGGTGTCGCGATCACCGCCTCCGGATAGATCTGGATCGCCTCCTCCAGCGCGCGGCGCTCGTAGCGCCGGTAGGCATTGACGCCGTACAGGGCCTGGATCTCGGCCACGCTGCAGCCGGCGAACTTCTCGATTTCGCGGCTCAGTTCGACGAACGGATAACCCAGGTCGCCGGCCAGCATCTGGCCCAGCGTCGACTTGCCGGCCCCGCGCAGGCCGACCAGCGCCACGCGCGGACTGCGCGCGCGGTTGCCACCGCCGGTCCCGAGCAGTTCGCCAACCGCGACACGGACCTTCTGCAAGGTCGCCTCGTCGCGGCGCTCGAGCATCTCGCGGATCATCAGCCACTCCGGCGACGAGGTCGTCACGTCGCCGATCAGTTCGGCCAGGGAACATTGCAGGGCCCCCGCCACCTGCAGCAACACCAGGATGGACACGTTGCCGATGCCGTATTCCAGGTTGGCCAGGTGGCGCTCGGACACGTCGGCCGCCAGCGCGACCGCCTTGCGCGTCATGCCGCGGCGCGCCCGCAGCGCCCGTACCCGCTCGCCCATCGCCACCAGAAACGGGTTCTTGTTGTCGTCCCCGGCGTCCACGGCGGCTTCGGTGCCGGGTGGCTGCATGGCTTGCGGCCCGGAAACATGCAATATAGTGCTTGACATCGATCTTCGCTGGCGTTAAGGTCCGATACGCAGAATAGTTCATATCGCCAGGGCACGCAAGCCGACCGGGCACGACCCGCCGGCCTGCGGCGCACCGGCACCGACCCGAGGAGCCCCATCGTGACGAGCCCCGCCCCTGCCGCACCACCACCGGAGCGGTTCAACTTCGCCCGCCACCTGCTCGATCGCAACCGGCAGCGGCCGGACCGGATCGCCTATATCGACGACCAGGGTCCGATGTCGTACGCGACACTCGACGACCGTGTGCGACGCATGGCGGCGGCCTTGCGGGCCGCCGGCATCCGGCGCGAGGAGCGGGTGCTGCTGCTGATGCACGACTGCAACGACTGGCCGGTGGCGTTTCTCGGTGCCATGTACGCCGGTATCGTGCCGGTGGCCGTCAATACGCTGGCCACGGCCGACGACTATGCCTACATGCTGGCGCACAGCCGGGCTCAGGCCGTGCTGGCCTCCGGTGCGCTGCTGCCGGTGCTGGGCGCCGCGATGGACCGCGGCGGCCACGAGGTCGGCCTGACCGTCGTCTCGCATCCGGACGCCACGATGCCACCCGGCGCCGTGGCCATGGACGACTGGCTGCAATCGCACCAGGCGCTGCCGCACGCCGCGGACACCGGCGCCGACGACCCGGGCTTCTGGCTGTATTCGTCCGGCTCCACCGGCAAGCCCAAGGGCACCTTGCACAGCCAGGCCAATCCGTACTGGACCGCCGAGTTGTACGGCAGCGCCATCCTCGGACTGCGCGAGGACGACGTCTGCTTCTCCGCCGCCAAGCTGTTCTTCGCCTACGGCCTGGGCAATGCACTGACGTTCCCGCTCAGCGTGGGCGCCACGACGATTCTGATGGCGGAGCGGCCGACACCGGCCGCGGTCTTCAGCCGATGGCAGGCGCTGCGGCCGCAGCAGGCAGGCGTCAAGCCCACGGTCTTCTACGGTGCGCCGACCGGATTCGCCGGCATGCTGGCCGCCAGCGACCTGCCCGATGCGTCGCAGGTCGTGTTGCGCCTGGCCTCGTCGGCCGGTGAAGCCTTGCCCGCCGACCTGGGCGAGCGTTTCACGCGGCACTACGGCGTCGAGATCATCGACGGCATCGGCTCGACCGAGATGCTGCACATCTACCTGTCCAACCGCCCCGGCCAGGTGCGATACGGCACGACTGGCTGGCCGGTGCCGGGTTACGGCATCGAGCTGCGCGGCGACGACGGCCGGACGGTGGCCGACGGCGAAACCGGCGACCTGTACGTGCAGGGACCGAGCTCGGCGCTGATGTACTGGGGCAACCGCGCAAAGTCGCGCGAGACCTTCCAGGGCGACTGGACCCGCAGCGGCGACAAATACGTGCGTAATGCCGACGGCAGCTACACCTACAGCGGCCGCAGCGACGACATGCTCAAGGTCAGCGGCATCTATGTCTCGCCGTTCGAGGTCGAGGCCACGCTGGTGCAGCACCCCGCCGTACTGGAGGCGGCGGTGATCGGCGTGCCGAACGAGGAAGGCCTGACCCGCACCAAGGCCTTCGTCGTGCTCAAGGCCGGTGCACAGGCGGACGAAGCCGAACTGCAGGCGTTCGTGAAGGAGCGGCTGGCGCCGCACAAATACCCGCGCCTGATCACCTTCGTGTCCGAACTGCCCAAGACGGCGACCGGCAAGATCCAGCGATTCCGTCTCAGGGAGCAGGAAGCCGGCACCCCCGATCAGACCGGCCGGTAACGCAGCAGGCCACCATCGAACTCGGGCGGCAGCGGTCCGGCCAGCTGGTTCGCCAAACCACCGTGCTCGGCCAGTTCACGCGCGGCCTGCGGGGCCGCCACGCTGGTGCCCCATACCCGCGCCGTCACGGCGCTTCCGGTGCCATAACCGAGCACGCCCGGCAACGCGGCACTTTCATCGCTCAGGGCCAGGAAATCAGGCAGTCCCGCCGTGGCGCCCCGCTTCGGGCCACGCGCGGAATACGCGGCGCGGCGGATCCGCTGGACGGACACGCTGCCGCGGAAGCCACCGATCACATGGATGTTGCGACCGCAGGCCGAGCCGAGCACGGTCCCCATCCCGTCGACCACCACCTTCAACGGATCCGAGACCCTCAGCAGCTGCGACTGGCTGGTGCGCCGCGGGAAACCGATGTTGTGTCCGCCCCAGCAGACATAGACATTGACCGGACGCGTCGTTGCGCTGGCGCCGGCTTCGAATGCGATATCCCACCGGCCCGCAGGCGCGACGGGCACGCCCGCCTGCGTCGCGTCGGTGGCGGCACATCGCAAGGCCAGCACGGTCTGGCCATTCGGCGCGGTCCTGGTGGCCACCAGGAACTGTGGCCGCGCCGCGTCGGGCCACGCGGCCACGGGCATGGCCACCGGGACGGTGGTCAGGTCCAGCACGAACGGCGCGGCCCGCGGAGGTGTCACGGTCACCGTGCAGCGACTGTGCACCGACACCCAGATCTCCGCGTCGGTGCGCGTCTCGCTGCCGGCGTCGACGCGCCATTGCAGTCCTGCCGTCTCGTGGGCGGCCAGCGGCCCGACCACCGCATGGACACGATCGGCAAAACTGTTGCCGGCCGGGAACACGATGTCCAGCTGCTTGCCCCGGTCCTCAACCTCGTCCACCAGCGCCGCGACCGCGCGCTCGAACAGCGAACTTGCGTCGTGCGGACCCAGGTTGCTGCCGTAGTCGACCACGACCACGATGCGCCGGACCTTGTCGCCGGCGCAGTCGACGATGAACCGCAGGCCGTCGAGGATGCAACGGTGGTCGCCGCCGAGCGACGGCGCCTCCAGGATGATCCGGGGCAGTTGCACGAACACGATGTCCGCCGTCGCGGCCTTGTCGCCCACGCGGCGAAAACCGCCCCCGGGCGGCTGCTCCAGGCTTGGCGACCAGCTTGCGCCCGCGAGCACGCCCAGGGTATGGCTGCCATGGGTCAACGCCGTGTCGACCGCGCCATACTCTGCGTGTCGATAACACGCCGCCTCGTCGAAGCGGCCAGCACGCGTGGAGGCGGCCATCCAGCCGTCCAGGTCCGCGTTCGTCGCGATCCGGCCGTAACCGAAACCCTGGGGAAAACCCAGCGCCGTCGGAAAGTCCGGCAACGCGTCCTGGTCCCAGATCGCGTGCACGCGCGTGCCGCCCGCGGCGCCACGCCGATAACCCCGGTGGGCAAACGGACAACCATGGTCGATGATGCCTATCAATACTTCGGAGTCGACACGGTTCGACAGGGGAATCGGTGCCGCCTGCACCGACGCGCGTTTGCCCCGCAGAGATCGATCCGGCACGCGGGGCAGGCGCTCGGACTCGCCCCAGGCGATCTGCACGACCCAGTCCTGCGCGACCAGTACGGCGACGAAGGCCTCGGCCAGCTGCGCCGTATAGAACCGGCGCTCGCTGTCGTCCGGCGTCGGAATCTCGGTCACGCGATCGACATGGGCGGCATGGGTGGCCAGCAGCTGATCGAAATCATGGAAGGCGGTGGCCACGATCTCCAGCATCAGGTGCGGCCGGAGCAAGGGGCCGCCAGGCCAGCCCTGGGCCAGCGCCAGGGCCATCTGCGTGTCGAGCTTGTGCACGTGCGCGCGGGCCCATGCGGGCAGTGCGGCGTCGACCCAGGTCATGGCCGGCTCCCCGCGGCCACCGGCCGGCAGCACCGACGGAACCGGGCCGGACGGACCGGAACGCGCCGGTCAGACACGATCGACTCCGGCGAGTTCCTCTCGCGCCAGATACCACAACAGATGAAAACCGCTCGACGCGGGAACGTCGATCGTCGCCCTCGCCGGCGGGGGATCGAACAACCAGGTCAGGGAAGCCTGGCTGACCAGCGCTGGCGGGTCACCCAGCGCCGCCATGTCGACATCGTCCGAATCGACCACCAGTGCAGGGCAATCGACCCACTTCAGCGTTGGTGCGGCGGCGGTGGCCTCGTACGCGCCGATCAGGGCCAGGTAGCTGCCGAGGCAATACCCCAAGGCGACGCCGCCTGGCAGATCATGCGGAAAATGCACGCCAGCGACGATGCGGTTGTGACCGATGCGCAGCACCAGCCGCCACATCTGCAGCGCCAGGTTCTGCCACGACGCGCCGCCGGTCCGGAAGCTCAACGCAGCCAGCACGATGGCGAACACCGTCGCCTCGCAGGCATGCCCCATCGGAAAACTGCCGTGGCCGGGCGTCTCGATCATGGGCTGCACCTGCGGTGACAAATCGTCGGGCCGCCAACTGCCCATGTGGTGCTTGAACCGCATCTCGATGCACTTGACGAACTCGTAGCAGACCGCCAGCAGGTGCAGGGTCGCCGGAGTCCTGGCGGGATGGAGCGCCAGCAACGCGGACCAGAACGGCAGGCAACTGGCCGCCTGGGTCAGGATCTCGGACGATCGGTCCTCGCGCAGGGCGGCCGCGTCCATCACCGCCAGCAACTGGCTGCGCAATACGGCTTCGGTATCCGACGGACGGATCAGCTTCAATGCCGGATGGGTGCCGAGCATCAGCGTCACGCCGTCGGCCTGCAGCTGGAAGTCCAAGCCGCGCAGCAGGTCCGGCAGGATGATGTAGGGATAGGTCCAGCCGTCCCAGCGCGCGAACCGGGCCAGAGTCTGCTTGCGCCGGTCGTCGGGATCCGCGGGCTCCGGTATCGGCGGATGCGGCATGCCCCGCGGGTACGGATCATCGGCGTCGGGCTCCGCGATGGCCTCGCGCGATCGGCGCAGGGCCTCGCTCAGGATCAGATTGCCGGCGACCGCCGCCTCGCCATGGGCGCCGCCATGGGCGCCGCCGTGGGCGCCCCCGTGGGCACCTCCATACGCGCCGCCCAGCGCCCGCACGTTGAACGCCACGCCGGGGGCATAACCGGCAGGCGCCTGTACCTCGGACCTTGCAGCCGCGGCTGCGGCTGCGGCCGACGGCGATGATGTCTTCCCAGTTGCCATGACATGTTCCCCCGAAGGTTGTTGCCGACACCAATCCCGATCAATGCACCATGCCCAATATGCGCAGCGCCTGCGCGGTCTGTTGCTTGCCCCGGCTCTGCGCGTTGCCCGATGCCAGGTAGCCGGTGAGCGAGAACCCGGGATCCAGCGTGCGCAATCGGCGCAGCGTCGCCTGCGCCTGCTCGACCTGGCCGGCCTGAACCTGCGCCGTCAACAACACGCGCAAGGTCGGCGTGTGGTGGCAGTTCAGGCGCAACGACTGGGTTGCGGCATCGATGGCTTCGGCGAAACGACCGGCCGTCAGCAGCGAGGACGCCTTGACCGACTGGATGAAATACGCCAGCGGATCGCAGGGAGAGATCAGTTCGGCCTGGCAGGCGGACGCAACCGCCTGCGCCGGATCGCCCCACATCGCGCAGGCCACCGAGCGGAACAACCAGGCCATGTGGTCGTTCGGTGCGATGCCGATCGCCGAGTCCAGGCACTGCATGGCCTTGTCCGGATCACCCAGCAGATGGCAATACACATAACCCTGCACGGCCTGGCTCAGTGCGTTGTCCGGATCGATGTGCAAGGCCCGGTGGGTCAGTTCGAGCGCCAGCCGGCCGTCCTGGGCCAGACCGGCGCCCAGGCCGGTGACATGGCCCAGCACGTAGGACTTGGCGAGCCAGGCCCGGGCCGCGACCGTTTTCGGGTGCCGGTCGATGACATGGGCCAGCAGCTTCTGGCTGGTGTCGAAATCGGCCTTGGTGGAATGGTGCATCAGGTTGATGCCGCCGAGCAGCAACGCATAACTCTCCAGCGTCGGCAATGGGCAACGACGGATGCGCCGCACCTCGGCCTGTTGCAGGGCTTCGCTGGTGCCGGCCGCAATCCGGTCGACGAACGGACAGTGTTCGCCGAACAGGTCCGCGACCTCCCCCGACAGGCGTTCGACCCAGACGATCTCGCGCGAGCGGGCATCGACCATCTCGATCGACAGCACCAGCTTGTCGTCCCGCCGCGTATAGCTGCCCCACAACACGTATTGCACGCCCAGGGACTGCCCGATGCGCATCGGATCGACGCCACGCCCCCGGAAACCACGGCTGGACAGCCGCGAGATGATGCGCAGCACCGGATTGCGGCCCAGCTGGGCGATCACGCCATCGGCGATCAGTTCGCCGATGGCCAGTTCGCCGGCGTCACGCACCCGTGACTCGAACGGAACGACGGCGATCGCCGGTTGCATGGGCACGTCGTAGTCCGTCCGCCGCGGCAGCGGGCTGCATGCGCTGGCATGGCCCACGCGGTAGACCCGTACCGGTTCGCGCACGTGTTTCAGGTAGCAGGTACCCAGGTCTTCGAGGTGCCCGTCGAGCCCGTCCACGAGCTGGTCCCGCACCTGGGCCGTGACGACGATCTCACCCGGCCCGCCCAGCGTCGTGATACGCGCGGTCAGGTTGGCGCTCTGGCCATAGATGTCGACGTCGTCGGCCACGACGTCACCGACGTGGATGCCGGTGCGCAACACGATGGGTTCGGCGGCATCGGAGAGCGGATGCGCCGGGTCGTGGTTCACTTCGTCCATGACGCGGCGCATCGCGTGCGCGGCCGCCACCGCCAGGCGCGGTTCGGAGAACGTCAGCATCATGCCGTCGCCCAGGCTCTTGACCATGTATCCGCCCGTGCCCGGCAGGACTTCGGCACGCACACGCTGCGTGAACCGTTTCCAGCGGTCGATGACGCCGGTCTCGTCCTGCTCGATCATCCGGACGGACTCCACCATATCGACGACCACGATCGCCAGGTGCCGGCGTCCTTCGAACAAGGGCAATCCCGGTCCGTCGGACGAAGCCTCAGCCGTCGGGATGTCTTGGACCACCATGTCCCCTCGCTATACTGCGACGCTCGCATTCTGCTACTTGCGCAACAAATTGCAATCACCCGATCAGGGGGCGGAAAAAGAGGAGCACCGATGGTTTCATTCACGATGGACGTCGTCTGGAAGCGCGGCGACCAGGACTTCCGCGCCGGCCGTTACAGCCGCGCACACCGGCTGCATTTCGACGGCGGGCTCGACATCGCCGGCTCGTCGTCGCCCCACATCGTGCCCCTGCCCTGGTCCGATCCGGCGGCGCTCGACCCCGAAGAAGCCTTTGTCTCGTCGATCGCCAGCTGCCACATGTTGTGGTTCCTGGCGCTGGCGGCGAAAGACGGCTGGTGCGTGGACGACTACCGTGACACCGCGACCGGCGAGATGCGCAAGAACACCAAGGGCAAGTTGTTCGTGCACCGCGTCACGCTGCGCCCGGCCGTGGTGTTCTCGGGTCCGGCGCAGCCGGACGCACAGGCCATCGCCGGCTTGCACCACCGGGCGCACGAGGAGTGCTTCATCGCCAACTCGGTCCTGACCGAGATCGTCTGCGAGCCGGCACCGGCCCCGGCCTGAGCCGCACGGCCGGTCAGCGCCTGCCGAATTCCCGGTACAGCAGGTACAGGCCGCTGGCCACGACGACAGCCGCGCCGCCGATCACCGGAGCATCGGGCACGTCGCCGAAGATCAACCAGCCGAACAGGGTCATGTAGATGATCTGCTGGTACAAAAACGGCCCCAGCACCGCCGCCGACGCATAACGGTGGGCCTGGGTCACCATCAGGTGGCCGAGGCCGCCGAACACACCCATGATCAGCACCAGGATCCAGGTCACGGCGTCCTGCGGCGGAGTCCACTGCCACAGGCCCAGCGGTGTCAGCAACAGGGCCGCGCTGCCGGCGGACCACAGCTGCGTCGTCGCCGGCAACTCGGTGGCCGCCATGCGCCGGGTCAGCATGTTGAACAAGGCATACAACACGGCATTGATCAGCGACAACACGATGGCCGGGTGGAACCCCTGGGACCAGGGCCGCACGATCAGCAACACGCCGGCGAACCCGACCAGGATCGCGACCCAGCGCCGCGCGTCGAGCCGCTCGTCCAGCAGACGGGCACTGATGACGGCGATCAGGATCGGCACCGAGAACTGGATCGCGCCGGTCACGTCGAGCTGCAGGTATTGCAGGGCCCAGAAATTGAGCGCCGTCATCACCGCCTGCATCAACCCGCGCAGCAGTTGCAGCCGCAGCAGCCGGGGACGGTACAGCGACCAGCCGTAACGCGGCGTCAGCGTGACCACCGCCAGCAGCGTGTGGGTGACGAAACGCAGCCACACCACCTGGAACACCGGCAACACCAGCACCAGCCATTTGGCGGTGCTGTCGAGCGCGGCGAAACACAGCGTGGTGACGCTGACCATCGCGATGCCGAGCTGGCGGTTGCGCGCGGTGTCGAGCTCGAGCATGTCAGGACGCGCCGTGCAGGCTTCGCGCGGCCGCGACGCAAACCCCGGGCGCGCGACGCGGCGTCATGCGACCGGGGTGGTATCCGGCGACCATGGTGTCACCGGTGCCAGGCTCACAACTTGGCTTCGACCCAGGCGCGCACGCTCGCCAGTGCCTGTGGCAGGGCCTGGGGCTCGGTACCGCCGGCCATTGCCATGTCGGGCTTGCCGCCGCCCTTGCCGCCGACCTGGCTGGCGACATGGTTGACCAGCTCGCCGGCCTTGACCCGGCCCAGCAGGTCGGACGTGACACCGGCGGCCAGCTGCACCTTTGCGCCGTCGACGACGGCCAGCACGATGACGGCCGACTTGAGCTTGTCCTTGAGCTTGTCCATGCTCTCGCGCAGCGTCTTGCTGTCGGCGCCGTCCATGCGCACCGCCAGCAGCTTGACGCCCTTGATGTCGATGGCCTGCTGCACCAGTTCGTCGCCCTGGCTGGACGCGAGCTTGCCCTTGAGCGCGGTGACTTCCTTCTCGAGCTGCTTGACGTGGTCGAGCACCTGGTGGACGCGGCCGCCCAGCTCGGCCACCGGCGCCTTGACCGCACCGGCCAGCTGCGTGACGGTGGACTCGAGCTGCTGCAGATAGGCCAGCGCGCCTTGCCCGGTGACCGCCTCGATGCGGCGCACGCCGGCGGCCACGCCACCTTCGCCCACGACCTTGAACAGGCCGATGTCGCCGGTGCGCTGCACGTGGGTGCCGCCGCACAATTCGGTGGTGCTGCCGATGTCGAGCACCCGCACGACGTCGCCGTATTTCTCGCCGAACAGCATCATCGCGCCGGTCTGCTTGGCCGACTCGATGTCCATGTGGCGCTCGCGTGTCGCCACGTTGGCCAGGATTTCGGCATTGACCTGTGCCTCGATCTCGCGGATCTGCGCGTCGCTCACAGGGGCGTTGTGGGTGAAGTCGAAACGGGTCCGCTCGGCGTCGACCAGGCTGCCCTTTTGCTGCACGTGGGTGCCGAGCACGGCACGCAGCGCCTTGTGCATCAGGTGCGTGGCCGAGTGGTTGCGCATCGTCGCGGCGCGCCGCTCGGTGTCGACCCGGGCCGTGACCCGGTCGCCGACCGACAACACGCCGGATGTCAACGAGCCATGGTGCCCGAACACGTCGGACTTGATCTTCTGGGTATCGGCCACCTCGAACGACGCCGAGGCGGAGTCGATCGTGCCCTGGTCACCCACCTGGCCGCCGCTCTCGGAGTAGAACGGCGTGGTGTCGAGCACCACGACGCCGGCTTGTCCGGCCTGCAGCTGAACGACCGGCGCACCGTCCAGGTACAACGCGACCACCTTGCTGCCCTCCTGCGCCAGCTGCTGGTAACCGACGAAGTCGTTGGCGTCGCCGGCATAGTCCAGCGCCTTGTCCATGCGGAACTTGCCGGCCGCGCGCGCCTGCGTCTTCTGCTTGTCCATGGCGGCGGCAAAACCGGCCTCGTCCACCGACAGGCCGCGCTCGCGGCAGACGTCGGCCGACAGGTCGAGCGGGAAACCGAAGGTGTCGTGCAGCTTGAACGCCACCTCGCCGGGCAGCACCTTGACACCACCGGCCAGCGCCGCGTCCAGGATGCCCATGCCGGTCTCCAGCGTCTCGTAGAAACGCTCCTCCTCGAGCCGCAGCACCTCGGTGATGCGTTCACGCTGCTCGGCCAGGCGCGGATACGACTCGCCCATCAGCGCGACCAGGTCGCCCACCAGCTTGTGGAAAAACGGCTTCTTGCAGCCGAGCTTGTAGCCGTGGCGGATGGCGCGGCGGATGATGCGCCGCTGCACGTAGCCGCGCCCCTCGCTGCCGGGGATCACGCCGTCGCTGACCAGGAAGGCGGTGGCGCGGATATGGTCGGCAATCACCTTGAGCGAGTTGTTGCCCAGGTCGCCGCAGCCGGTCTCGCGCGC
>JBFIDI010000129.1:0-12062 GCA_041581405.1 Burkholderiaceae bacterium | reverse complement strand
TTCCAGCTGATCGCCGCGATGAACCCCTGCCCCTGCGGCTACCTCGGTTCGCAGCACCACGCCTGCCGCTGCGCACCCGACCAGATCGCGCGTTACCAGGGCCGGCTCAGCGGCCCGTTGATCGACCGGATCGACCTGCACGTGGACGTGGCGGCCCTGCCCAGCGACGCGCTGCTGCACGCGGCAACCGGCGAAACCAGTGCGGCGGTGCGCACCCGGGTCGCCGCGGCCCGCGCGCGGGCGACCGCGCGCCAGGCCAAGCCCAACCAGGCGCTGCAGGGTGCGGAGATCGATACCCACATCGCGCTGGACCCTGGCGCCACCCGCTTCCTGCAGATGGCCGCCACGCGCCTGGGGTGGTCGGCCCGCGGTACGCACCGGGTGCTCAAGGTGGCGCGCACGATCGCCGACCTGGCGCAGGCCGATACCGTGCTGGTCGACCATCTGGCCGAGGCGATGCAATACCGCCGGGGCGTGGGCCTGGCGGGAGGCTGATCAGCGCGGTTGCGGCGCCTGCAGACGGATCGACGCCAGCATGTCCGGGACGTCGCGCAGCCCGTCGGCATGCGGGGCGCAGGCCAGCACGGTCAGCGCCAACGGGCCCATGCCGGAGCTGCGCACGGCGGGCACATGGACGCCGGAACACGACTGTCCGGCCTGGGCTCCGGCCGGGGCGATCCGGAAACGCACGAACCGGGCATCGAGCCCGTCGACCTTGCCGTCACGGGCGTGGTAGTCCAGCGTGTCGTTGCGCCGGGCCAGGGGATCGGAATACAGGCCGAAGTCGTAGTCGATCCGCAGTCCGGCGGCCGTCAACGCGCCAGCCTGGGAGTCGATGCCACCGGCCGTGTGGCGCAATTCGGCCGGCGCGCGCATCTGGAAGGCGCCCAGATCCCAGGTTCGCCAGTCGGCGGGGGTGGCAGCGGACACGCACGCTGCCATGGAACCGCCGACCAGCAGCAGGACGGCCAGTGTCGGGAGGCGAGGGGTCAGCGCTCCCATGCCCGCTGGCGCCGGGCCCAGCCGGCCACGCCCAGCAATCCGGCCAGCAACATGGCCCAGGTCTGCGGCTCCGGCACGGCGGCGGCCAGCACGGCGATCGGCGTCACGGAAATATAGAGTTGCCCGCCATCGCTGCGCACGATCGAGCTCAGGCTGGCGCCGGTGCTCAGGTCGATGAACGAACCGACCTGGGTTTCGGTCAGCGCGCTCGCACCGGTGATCGACGGGTTCATCAGGTTGCCACTGACGGCCACGTGTGTCAGCCCCAGGTTGTGGCCCAGTTCGTGTGCAAACAGCGCGGTGCCATTGCTGTCGGCCGCGGCAGCCGACTGCAGCGCGATCAGACCGCCGGGCCGGCTTCCGCACCCGATGATGTTGCCGCCCGGGCCGCCGCAGTAGGAGATCGTGTCGACGAAGAACAGGGCCACCGTGAAGTTCGGCACCTGCAGTTCGCCGGCCAGCCAGCTGAGGGAGAAGTCGTTGTTGCCGTTGAACTCGTCGGTGCTGCTGAGGTCCGCCACGATGGGGGAGACGACGGACAGCGGATCGTTGAAACGGATTTCGATGTCGTAGCCGCCGAACGAGGTCTGCGAGAAGATGTCGTCGAGCAGCGTCTGGTTGAAACTGGTCACGTAACCGGCCGACGCCACACCGGCGCTTCCGAGCAGGGCCACGGCCGCGAACGTGCGCATGACGCTGGACACCCTGCGCCAGGCAGACAGACAATTTCCCGTAAACGACATGGCGATCCCCTTGTGACGGACAAAAGCGCGGCAAAACGCTTTCATTCTAGCCACGCATTGCGCACGGCAACCGTGAACTAGTCCACACGTACCGGCTCGCCGGCGAGACGCGCGTCGCCGAACGCCGCCGGAGCGGCGGATCGTCAGGCCTGCGCGGCCAGCGACTGCTGCATCGCTTCCAGCAGTTGCGCGGGGTCCTGGGCGCCGGACACGGCCACCTTCTGGTTGAAGATGAAGAACGGCACGCCCCCGATGCCCATCCGGCGGGCCCGCATGTCGGCATCGGCGACCTGCTGCAATTGCTGCGGATCGCTGATGAAGGCACGCGCGGCCTGGGCGTCGAGACCGGCCTCGCCGGCGATCGCCACCAGTTCGTCGGGGTTGCCGATGAAGCGGTTCTCGACGAAATAGGCCTTGAGCAGGCGCTCCTTGACGTCGTTGCCGACCGCGGCGCCGTGTTGCTGGGCAAAGGCCAGCAAGGCATGGGCGGCCAGCGTATTGGGTTGCTGCGTGATGCCGTCGATGTCGAGTTCCAGGCCCGCGGCCTTGCCGGCGGCCTTGACCCGCGCATAGATTTCGGTCGCCCGCTGCGGACCACCGAACTTGTCTTCCAGGTATTGCTTGCGCGAGATGCCCTCGAGCGGCATGTCGGGATTCAGCTGGAACGGATGCCAGCGCACCTCGGGTTCGCCCAGGCCGGCCTGGCGGGCCTGTTCCAGCGCGGCTTCGAGCTTGCGCTTGCCGATGTAACACCAGGGGCAGACGACATCCGACACGACATCGATGGTCCAGGGGGCGGATGTGCTCATGGCGGTCTACTTCGCAAACAGCTGGGAACGATCGGCAAAGGCCTTGAATTCCAGCGCATTGCCGCTGGGATCATGGAAGAACATCGTGGCCTGCTCGCCGACCTCGCCCTTGAAGCGCACATAGGGTTCGATCACGAACTGCGTACCCGCGGCGCGCAGCTTGTCGGCCAGCGCGTGCCACACCGGCATGTCGAGCACGACGCCGAAATGCCGTACCGGCACGTTGTGCCCGTCGACCGCGCTGGTCGCATTGAGGCCGGCTTCCTCCGGCGCCAGGTGGGCCACGATCTGGTGACCGAAGAAGTCGAAATCCACCCATGCGTCGCTCGATCGCCCTTCCGGGCAACCCAGCAATTCGCCGTAGAAACGGCGCGCATCGGACAGCGATGAGACGGGAAACGCAAGATGAAACGGGCTCAGTTCGGCCATGAAGAATCCATTGGACAGGGGGAGAACGAAGATGGTAACCCATGGCTCCCGACCCGGCACCGGGAAGGCCCATGCGCCGTGCGGCGGCGCGCGCTCCGGCGGGGCCCCCCTGATTCGCGGTCACAATGGACGAACGCCGGTGCCAGCGGGGCCGGCCCACGGCACGCGGATACACAGGCAAGACAGGAGCGGCATGAAAGTCACGATTCTGGGCAGCGGCGTGATCGGCACCAGTTGCGCGTATTACCTGGCCAAGGCCGGCCACCAGGTCACCGTGCTCGAACGCCAGAGCGCGCCGGCGATGGAGACCAGTTTCGCGAATGCCGGCGAGGTCTCGCCCGGGTATTCGGCGCCCTGGGCCGGGCCGGGCGTGCCGATCAAGGCCATCAAGTGGATGCTGATGCACCACAGCCCGCTCGTCATCTGGCCGATGCTGGATCCGGCGATGTGGCGCTGGGGCGCTTCGATGCTGCGCAACTGCACCGAGGCGCGCTACGCATTGAACAAGGCGCGCATGGTGCGGCTGGCCGAATACAGCCGCGACTGCCTGCGCGAACTGCGCGCCGACACCGGCATCCAGTACGACGAGCGCAGCCAGGGCACGCTGCAGCTGTTCCGCACCCAGCAGCAACTCGACGGCACCGGCAAGGACATCGAGATCCTCAAGCAATACGGCGTGGCCTACGAGTTGCTCGATCGCGCGGGCTACATCGGCGTCGAGCCGGCGCTGGCCCACGTACAGGAGAAATTCGTCGGCGCGTTGCGCCTGCCCGGCGACGAGACGGGCGACTGCTTCAAGTTCACCCAGCGCCTGGCCGAGCTGGCGCAGCGCCTGGGCGCAAAGTTCCGTTTCGGCGTGAACATCCAGGCCATCCACAGCGACGGCAGCCGCATCACCGGCATCAAGACCGACCGCAAGCTCATGCAGGCCGACGTCTATCTGGTCGCGCTGGGCAGCCATTCGCCGCTGTTGTTGCGTCCGGTCGGCATCCGCATCCCGGTGTACCCGGTCAAGGGTTATTCGATCACCGTGCCCATCGAGGACGCCAGCCGCGCCCCCGAGTCGACCATCATGGACGAAACCCACAAGGTCGCGGTGACCCGTCTCGGCGACCGGATCCGCGTGGGCGGAACGGCCGAGCTGGCCGGCTACAGCAACACGCTGCGCGAAGCCCGTCGCGGCACCTTGAACCACGTGTTGACCGACCTGTTTCCGGGCTCGGGCGACGTGGCCAAGGGCCAGTTCTGGTCCGGCCTGCGTCCGATGACCCCGGACGGCACACCGGTGGTCGGAGCTTCGGTCTATCCCAACCTCTACCTGGCCACCGGCCACGGGACCCTGGGCTGGACCATGGCCGCCGGCACCGGCCGCGTGATGGCCGACCTGGTGTCGGGACGCGAACCCGAAATCGACATGGAAGGACTGACGGCCGGACGTTACCGGCAAGGCGCGCCGCGGCGGCACCTGGCCTGAAGCCGGGCCGGCGCGCGGACCGCCGAAACATTACCGATGAGTCTGCTATTGACAGTTGCGTCCAGTTCTTGAACCGTGGCGGCTAAAATCGCCGCATGCAAACCAGTGTCGCTCCCCGTGTGTCGTTCAAGGCACAAATGCTCAAGGTTCGCGAAGACGCCATCATCCAGGCGGTCAATCGCCTGCTGGCCGAAAAAGGCTTCGACGCGATGACGGTCGACGAGGTCGCCGCCCGCGTGGGTATCGCCAAGGCCAGCCTCTATAAGCACTTTCCCAGCAAGGAAGACCTGGCCGCCGCGGCCATGGTGCGGGTCATGCGCCAGGCGCAGGCGTTTTGCGCCGGCTTGTCCGACGACGACTCGCCGCTGGAGAACCTGCGTGCGGTCACGCGCTGGACGATGCAACTCAAGCTCGCCGGTGACATGCCGTCGTTGCCGAGCCAGAATTCCACGCTGCGCTCGGCGCTGATGGGAAACCGGGAATACATGGACGGCCTGATCGAGGTCAGCGACCGTCTCGGCGCATGGATCGAGGCGGCGCAGGCCGACGGCAGCATCAGCAATCGCCTGCCGGCCATCGCCGTGTTGTACACCTTGTACGCACGGGCCTGCGACCCGGTGCTGGAATTCCTGAAGATGAGCGGCCAGTACCAGGACGACGAGATCATCGACCTGGTGATGAGTACCTGCTTCGACGGGCTCAATGCCCGGTCACCCGCGGACGACAGCTCGACGCGCGCCGTGCACTGACGCCTGGCCGGCGGCACCCGCGCCGGCCCGCGCCGGACTCAGCGCACCAGCAGGACCGGTACGGCGCAATGGGCGAGCACCTTGGTCGCGACCGAACCCATGACGAGGTTGCCCAGCGCGCCGTGGCCGTGCGACCCCATCACCAGCAGATCGAACTTGCCGGCATCGGCGAACTTGGCGATCTGTTCGGCAGCATGACCGACCTTCCACGAGGTCTTGGCGTCGATGTCGTGGCGGATCAGGAACTTGGTGACCGGTGACAAGACCCGCTCGGCTTCGTCGAGCTGGTATTGCTCGATCACTTCCTTGCCCAGCGCCGCGCGTGCGCGCGGCGGAATCGCCGGCTGGACCGTGAACAGCGTGAAACTGTTGTTGCCGCCGAAGGTTTCCTTGTGCGTCACGAGGTACGCGAGCATCTTCTTGGTATAGGCGCTGCCGTCGACAGCAAGCAGTATCTTCATATGCGTACTCCTCTCAATGATGGTTCCAGTCTAAGCTGCGCCGGCGGTTCGACCTTGACGAACATCAAGTGCCGGCGCGGGCTCGAGTATCGAGCATGATGCACCCGGCACTCTGGAAGGCCGACTGCTCGTTCTTGCGCGCATAACCCAGCGGATTGGCCACGACGCGGCAGCCGTTGTGCACGTAGTCGCTGGGTGCGTGCAGATGGCCGTGCAGCCACAGGTCGGCCTGCGCGAGCAACTCGTCGAGCGCGTTGCAGAATCCCGCGGTGCCCGGCGTCAGCCCGTAACGCGGATCCGCGCTGCGCAGGCTCGGCGCGAAATGCGTCACCACCACGGTCGGACCCGGGTGCGGGCACGCCAGCGCCTCGCGCAGCCACTGCTGGCACAACAAGCCCTGTTCGCGGACCTCCTGCGCCAGCATCGGCATGGTCCGGCGCAGGCTGCTGTTCTTGCGCAGATAGTAGTTGGCGGCCCGGAACGCCTTGTCGCGTGCGCGCAGTTGCTGGGCCAGTGTCGCGCCCGGATCGTCCGGCCCCGGGGACAAGGCGTCGAAGTCGGTCCACAAGGTGGTTCCGACGAATCGCACGCCGTCGATCTGCACCACCTCGCGCTCCAGCCACACCATGCCCAGCCGCTCGCAGGTGTCGCGCAGCCGGGCGTGCGTGGCATCGAAGTCCAGGCCATCGTATTCATGGTTGCCGGGCAGGAACAGCACCGGGGTCGGCCAGCCCTGCAGCGGCGAGAACCGGCCCAGGCCGAAATCCGCGTCGTCCAGCAGGGAGCCGCTCTGGTAGGAACCGATGTCGCCGGCGAGCACGAGCAGGTCGGCGCCGGGCGCGGGCTGCGGCACGAAGTGCGGATGGGCCTCCAGATGCAGGTCCGACAGCAGCTGTATCCTCATGGCGCCATGGCCACGATGCGCGCCGGCACGGCACGCATGACCGCATCACGCAACCAGCGGTGTGCGCTGCCGGTGTCCTGCCGGATGTGCCACAACGCGTCGACATGCACGGCCGGCACCTCCAGCGGCAAGGCACGCGCCACCAGCCGCTGGGGTTCGTCGGCCAGTTCCAGGAAATGGCGCGGCAGCACGGTCAGCAGGTCACATTCCGCCGCCACCCGCGCCGCCGTGAAGAACTGGTTCACCGTCAGCACGATACGCCGGGTGCGGCCGCGCGACTGCAAGGCTTCGTCGATGAAACCGAAAGGTCTGCCACCGAAACTCACCAGCATGTGGCGCGCGGCGCAGAACCGGTTCAGGGTCAACGGCCCGCTGGCCAGCGGATGGCCGGCGCGCATGACACAGACGTATTCGGTGGCATACACCCGCTGGTGCAGGTAGGACACCGCCTTGCCGACCTGGGCCCGGGCACCCAGGTCGGACAACACGGCCGGAAAATGGCCGATGGCCAGGTCGATGGCCTCCTCGTCCAGCAGCTTGCGCGGATCGCGCGTGGCCAACGGCACGACCCGCAGCGACGCCTTCGGCGCCTCGGCCTCGATCAGGGCGACCAGTTTCGGCACCAGTTCGGCGGCGGTCGCATCCGCCATGGCCAGCACGAATTCGTTGTCCGCGTCGGCGGGCACGAATCCATCGGGCGCCAGCGACTGCTGCAACTGCCGCAATGCATCACGCACCGCGGGCCACAGGCTCAGTGCCCGTGGCGTCGGCGCAACACCTTGACCGCTGCGTCGCACCAGTTCGTCGCCGAGCGCGAGCCGCAGGCGGCTCAGCGCATTGCTGACCGCCGGTTGCGTCAGCGACAGGCTGCGCGCGGCCCGCGTCAGGCTGCGTTCGGCCATGACGGCGTCGAAGACACGCAACAGATTGAGGTCCAGCGTCCGGAAATTGAGACCGCTTGTCTGGGGCATCAGCGGCTATTCATCATTGACATGAATGACTTGTATCACAAATATAAAGTTGAATCGCACTAGTGATAACCCTAATATCCCGGTATGCGCTGCATGGGTGGCGCAACAAGGAAGGTAAATCATCATGACCAGTTTCGTTCAACCCGAATTTCCCCGCGTCCATGGAGGCGCAAACCGCTTCGCTGGCGTCCTGGAGCGGGCTCAGACGGCTCTGGCGCAGTTGCGCAAACCGGCCGGCATGGCCAGCGCACTGATCGCCGGTGGTCTCGCCGCCGTGATCGTCGTCGCCGAACAGGTCGTCAGCGCCTGGACCGATGGTCACCTGCTGGTCGCCTGGATCGCCATGTGGGTGATCGTATTCAGCCTGCTGGCGATCTTCTCGGACGCCATCCGCGCCTGGCCGCTGCAGTGGCAGGCACGGCTGCAGGCCCGGCGCCAGGCTGCGCGCATCCGTGCCGCGGACGATCGCACCTGGGCGGCCGCCATGGCGGATCCGCGCCTGATGGCCGAGCTCGACAACGCGTTGCTGCGCGCCCAGCGGGAAGCGCAGGACAAGGGACAACCGATGCCGCATTGGCACTTCGCCGGTCAGCGCGCCCGCGCCACGTCGAAGACCCACCTGGGATGAGCACCATGAATCGTCCGTCCACACAGCTGGCGTTGCGAGACGCCACCGGTGGCCCGGCATCGAGTCCCATGCCCCGGCTGACCGTGGTGTCCGTGGTGCTGGCCCTGTTCGCGGCACCGGCCGCGGCCGAGGCATCGAACGCCGTTGTCATCGATTTCGACCAGGGTCGGCTGATCCTGGGCTGGCTGGGGTTGTGGCTGGTGGCGATCCTGACGTTCGGCCTGTGCGCAGACCGCCGCATCCAGCTGATGACCCGCCTGGCCAACTACCTGGAACATCGCGCCCGGCGGCGCGCCGACGCGCGTGCCGACGATCAGCTGCGCGAACTCGCCCTGAGCGATCCGCGCATGATGTCGGACCTGGTCGCCGCCGTCGACCGTGGCCACTACCTGCAGGTGCAGGTCAGCGAAGCGGCACCGGGCCCGTCGGCGCCGGTCGCCGCGTCGACGCAGCCGGCGCGCGCACCGGACACGTCCGCGCGACCGTCGGGTACCCGCGGTTTCCGCACTGCGCCGCTGCCGGGGTTGCCACGCCATCTGCAATACATGCCCGGCTGAACCCCCTGTGGCACCGGTCGACCTGCGGGTCGACCCGGGTGCCGCCCAGCACGAAAAAGGCCACCGTTCGGTGGCCTTTTGTCATGGTGCGCTTGCCGCTCTCAAGCCGCCAGCCGGGTC
Source organism: Burkholderiaceae bacterium (assembly GCA_041581405.1). Classification (GTDB taxonomy): domain Bacteria; phylum Pseudomonadota; class Gammaproteobacteria; order Burkholderiales; family Burkholderiaceae_C; genus CAISIP01. Next base: position 3,215 of record JBFIDI010000129.1, on the reverse strand, counting down.
GCGATGCGCTTGCGGGTTTCCGGCAACTGCGGCGGCAGGTGATGGGCGAGCTGGTCGAACAGTTCGGCATGCAGGCCGAGCTCCGCCGTCCAGGCCGCCGTGTCGATGCTGGTGACGTTCGCGAACTGCGCCGGCGTGAACTCCAGCCCCGACCAGTTCAGCTCGGCGTAGGCCGGGCTGATGCCGAATACGTGTTCGGTACCCGCGCAGCGCCCCTCGATCCGGTCGATCATCCAGGTCAGCACACGCATGTTCTCGCCGTATCCGGGCCAGACAAACTTGCCGTCCGGGCCCTTGCGGAACCAGTTCGTGGTGTAGATGCGCGGCAGCTTGGCACCTGCGGCGGTCAGCTTTTCGCCCATTTGCAGCCAGTGCTGGAAATAGTCGCTCATGTTGTAACCCATGAACGGCAACATCGCGAACGGGTCGCGCCGCACGACACCTTGCTGGCCCGCGGCCGCGGCGGTGGTCTCGGAGCCCATGGTCGCGGCCATGTAGACCCCCTCGACCCAGTTGCGCGCCTCGGTGATCAAGGGCACGGTGGTGGAACGGCGGCCGCCGAAAATGAATGCGTCGATCGGGACTCCCGCGGGATCGTCCCAGGCCGGGTCGAGCGCCGGGTTGTTGGTGGCGGCCACCGTGAAACGGGCGTTCGGATGGGCCGCTGGCTTGCGCTTGCCGCCGACGCCGTTCTCCAGCGCGATCTGCGGCGTCCAGTCCTTGCCCTGCCAGTCGATCAGGTGCTCGGGGATGGTGCCGGTGTCCTCTTCCATGCCTTCCCACCAGACGTCGCCGTCATCGGTCAGCGCCACGTTGGTGAAGATCACGCCCCGCTTGAGGCTGGCCATGCAGTTCGGATTGGTGCGCATGCTGGTACCCGGCGCGACGCCGAAATAACCGGCCTCCGGGTTGATCGCGTACAGGCGGCCATCGGCATGCGGCTTGATCCAGGCGATATCGTCGCCGATGGTCGTGACCTTCCAGCCTTCGAAGGCCTTGGGCGGAACCATCATCGAGAAGTTGGTCTTGCCGCAGGCGCTGGGGAAGGCCGCCGCGACATGGTATTTCTTGCCCTGCGGGTTCTGCACGCCCAGGATCAGCATGTGTTCGGCCAGCCAGCCGGGCGCATCGTCGGTGGCGGCGGCGCGGCCCATCGTGGAGGCGATACGCAGCGCGAAACACTTCTTGCCCAGCAGCGCATTGCCGCCGTAACCCGAGCCATACGACCAGATCTCGCGCGTCTGCGGATAGTGCACGATGTACTTGGTCTTGTTGCACGGCCAGGCCACGTCCTGCTGGCCCGGCGACAGGGGTGCGCCGACCGAATGCACGCAGGGCACGAAGGCACCGTCTTCGCCCAGCACGTCGTAGACCGCACGCCCCATGCGCGTCATGATCTTCATGTTGACCACGACGTAGGGGCTGTCGGACAACTCGATGCCGATGTGCGCGATATGCGAGCCGATCGGGCCCATCGAGAACGGCACCACGTACATGGTGCGGCCCCGCATGCAACCGGCGAACAGGCCCGGCGTGCCGTCGGCCTGGCCATGCTGCAACACGGCGCGCATCTGCTCGGGCTCCATCCAGTTGTTGGTCGGGCCGGCTTCTTCCTTGGTCGGCGCGCAGATGAAGGTGCGGTCCTCGACCCGGGCCACGTCGCTCGGATCGGACCAGGCCAGGTAGGAATCGGGCCGCTTGGCCGGGTTGAGCTTGCGGAAGGTGCCGGCGTCCACCAGCTGCTGGCACATGCGGTCGTATTCCGCATCGGAGCCGTCGCACCAGACGACCTTGTCGGGCAAGGTCAGGGAAGCGATCTCGGCGACCCACTCGATCAGGGCCTTGTTCTTGACATAGGCGGGCGGATTGAGCACCACCGCCGGTTCGGCACGTGTATTCATCGAAAACTCCAGAGATAAGAAACCTGTCTTTTCAAAGCGTGCAGGCCGACGGACACCCGCCGGCCGGCACGCGCTTTGAAAAAAAGGCTCTGTCGATGGAGGCGACATGTAGGTCGCTCACACCGCGCGGCGGTCGACCCGGTGCGGATCTCGCACGTGTCGGTGGCGCCACATGGCAAAAAAGGGCCGCCCTTGCGAGACGACCCTTCTGTCGATTCTATGAACCCAAACCGCCTTCGGCGAGCAAAAGCGGCCAAACGTTATGCAAAGGGCGCATGGGGTTATGCGCCGGCTTTCACTGGCCGGCCCACAGGCGGCGCGGCGAGGGGTCACGCCAGGCGCAATGCGGCATCCGCGACGCGCACACGCGCGTCAGCACAGGAGGAGTGGGAAGTTGAGGTTCATCACCGGTCGCCAGCGGACCGGGACGATGCGCGCCGCAAGACGGCGCAGCGAGGGCGCGGCGCGCGTCCCTCAGGCCATGAACACCGCGATGAAGGCCAGCAGGAAGATCAGCACGCCACCCGCCACCGGCAGCACCAGGGGCATGTAGGGCACGATCTTCTCGACCGGATCATCGGACGGGGTGTCGTGCTGGGTGGGGCTTGCGGACATGGTATTCCTTGTTGGCGGTTGCGCGAATGACCGGGCATTTTATCCCCATCGTCGGACCGGCCGCGATCGCCTTGCGCCAGGCAGGCCGACCGCCCGCGACGGCCGATGCTCAGCGATACAGCGGCAGGGCCGCGATGCGTTGCTCGATGGTCGCGAGCATGGCCTGGTACCCCGGCCCGCCGACGCCGCCGAAACGGCGCAGGAACTCGGCTTCGGACAAAAACTCCGGCAGGTCGCGCACGTCGGGCATCAGGTCGGATTCGCGCAGGCCGTTGGCCAGCACGCGCTCGATGCGTCCGAATGCCGGCCGGCCGGCCACCGCCAGTTCGCCGAAACGGGTGCCTGCCCGGTCGGCCGCGAGGTCATTGAACGAAAAACCGCTGCCGCCGCGTGCATCGTCGAGTTCCTTGTACAAGCCGACCACGTCCGACAACGGGCTGCCCGCCGTGGCCGCGAGTGCGGCCGAGATCGTGAAGTGCTGCGGAAAGTCGGCCCGGCCCTGCAAGGTCACGAGGTGGCGTTGCGCCATCGGCCAGTCGCGCGCCGCCGGCACCAGTGCCGCAAGGCCCTTGCCGTTGACGTAGAACGCCAGCACGATCAGCGCGGCGCGGCTCTCGGCGACCGGGTCGCCCTGGGCCGAACGCTCCACCGCCAGTTCCATCAGGGGCCCGAGCAGCTGCTCCATGCGCAGGATGCGCA
>JBFIDI010000128.1:0-12230 GCA_041581405.1 Burkholderiaceae bacterium | reverse complement strand
CCCCGCCCCAGCCCCTGGTTGATTGCCAACCTGCTCGGACAGATCACCTTCGGCCTGCTCGCCATGACCATCTGCCTGCCGTCGATGCAGGAGTGGGGCGCGATCTTCGGCGCCGACCAGGCCAGCGTGCAATTGACGTTCAGCGCCTTCGTCGTGGCCTTCGGCGGCCTGCAACTTGTCTACGGGCCGCTGTCGGATCGCCATGGGCGCAAGGTGGTGCTGATGACCGGCCTGGCGCTGGCCGCCGCCGGGTCGGTGCTCGCGGCACTGGCCTCGGACATCGCGGGGCTGACCGCGGCGCGCGTGCTGCAAGGCGCCGGATGCGCGGCCGGCATGGTCGTGGGGCGATCGATGGTGCAGGACATCTTCCAGGGCCCGCAACGCACCCGTTTCATGGCCTACGTGGGCATGACCATGGGCATGACACCCCCGCTGGGCACCCTCATCGGCGGCCAGTTGCACGTGCGCCTGGGCTGGCAATCGAACTTCGTGCTGATCGCCGCGATCGCCGTCATATTGCTGCTCTCCACGTGGCGGGGCATGCCGGCCAACCGCAGGCAGCAACGCAGCGATACGCACTGGTTCGTCGAGATGCGCAACGCCTATGCGCGCCTGGCGCGGGTGCCGGCGTTCCTGCTGTACGTGGCGATCCTCGCGCTGACGACCGCCGGATTCTTCGCCTTCCTGGCCGGCGCGCCCGTGGTGCTGGGCAGCTACGGCGTCGGGCCGCAAGGCGTGGGCCTGTACATCATGCTGGTGCCGATGTCCTATATCGGCGGCAACTTCCTCACCAGCGCGCTGATCCACCGCCACGGCGAACGCCGGCTGATGATGGCCGGGCAATTGCTGGCCACCTGTGGCGTGAGCCTCATGCTGGCGCTGGCGTTGGCCGGCCTGCATGCCCCGCTGGCGTTCGCCGTGCCGCTGATGCTGCTCGGCGCGGGCCACGGACTGCTGACGCCGACCTGCCTGTCGGGCACCGTCGGCGTCGTGCCCGGCCTGGCCGGATCGGCCGCCGCCGTCGCCGGCCTGATGCAGCAGATGATGGGTGCGCTGGCCGGTTATGCCGTCGGCCTGCTGCCACTCGACGGCGCCTTGTACCTGGGCTGGCTGATGCTCGGATTCACCCTGCTGGCGGCGATGGCGCAGGTGGCGCTGTACCGGCGCTGAACCGGCGGACGTGCCCGAAGGCACGCCTGCCGCACGCCACCGAAACCCGCGGCTGGTGCGCTCACCGCGGCTGCGAGCCACTGGCCAGACGCAAGGCCTTGAGCAGACTGCGCTCCAGTTCTCCGAGTTCCTGGTCCTTGCGCCACATCACGCCGACGTGGCTGCGGCGCCGCGAGACCAGGGGCAACACGCAGATCGAACCGGATCGCTGCAGGTAGCCGGCGGTCTGGCGCGAGACCAGCGACAACATGCGGGTTCGCTCGAGCAAGGTCGCCACCAGCATGCTCGACGACACCTCCGCCGCGAATCGCGGCAAGGGCTGGTGCGCCAATGCGAGTTCCTGTTCCAGCTCCCGCCGGATCGGGCTGGTCGCGGGCGGAGTCGTCCAGGGGAAATCCACCGCATCCTTCCAGGACACGCGCTTGCGCCGCGCCAGCGGGTGGTGACTGCCGGCAACGACGACGAACCGTTCTTCATACAGGCGCTGCAACGAAAGTCCGCCGCCATAGTCGCGCTCTTCGAGCACCGACACGATCAGGTCGAGCTGGCCGTCCTTCAGGCGCGGGATCAGCAGGTCGAGGTATCCGTCGGACACCGTGATCGTCGCGCGCGGATGGCAGGTGTGGAAGTCCGCGATTGCCGCCGGCAAGGTCCCCGCCATGGCGATGGGCGTGGCGCCGAGACGCAGCCGGCCGTGCAGGCCATCCTCCGACAACTCCTGCAGCATGTCCACGGTCCGGTCCAGTTCGTTGAGGACCAGCCGGGCCCGGGCCACCAGCAACTCGCAATGGGCGCTGGGCAACAGGCCGCGCGAATGCCGCTCGAACAACGAGACCCCCATGTCGGACTCGAGTTCGCGCAACCATTTGGTCAAGGCCGGTTGTGTCATGCCCAGCGCCTGCGCCGCACGACTCATGTTGCGTGTTTCGTGCAGCAACAACAGCACCTGCAGGTGCCGGAACCGCAACCGCTTCTTCCAGCGGGCCCAGTCTTCCATCATGTTTGGTTATGACAACGCGCCATGTTTTCATTATCCATTCATGGCAGTCCGGCCTACAGTCACTGTGCCTCCCGCCAGCGACCGAACCATGCCGACTTCCGCACGCCGACCCAACTTCCTGCTCATCATCACCGACCAGCAACGCGCCGATCATCTGGGCGCCTATGGCAACCCGGTCGTGCGCACGCCGCACCTGGACACCCTGGCCCGGCGCGGCTGGATGGCGGATGCCTGCCTGGTCGCGTCACCGATCTGCATGCCAAACCGCGCCTCGCTGATGACCGGCCGCATGCCGTCGGTCCACGGTGCACGCCACAACGGCATCGCGTTGCCGCTGGACCAGCAGACTTTCGTCGAACGGTTGCGCAGCACCGGTTATGCGACGGCGCTGGTCGGCAAGTCGCATCTGCAGAACATCAGCGGACGCGGGCCGCTCTGGCCTCCGAAAGGCAGCCCGCCCACCGACGGCGAGGCGCGCCGGCCACCCGCGGGCCGACTCGACCAGGAGTGGGGGCCGTCATGGGCCGCGGACGACGACTTCGACGTCGACCTGCCGTATTACGGTTTCGACACCGTGCGGCTGGTCATCAACCACGGCGACACGGCGGGTGGCCATTACCGGCGCTGGTTGTGTCGGCACCACCCCGACGTGGCGGCACGGGCCGGGCCGGAACATGCCCTGCCCACACCGGAGCTGGAGCTCGGCCGCAGCCACCAGGCATGGCGCACCAGGGTCCCGGAGGAATTGAGCACGAACGCCTATGTCGGCGATCAGACCTGCGCCTTGCTGCAAGACTTCGCCAACACGGAGCAGCCGTTTTTCCTGCAGTGCTCGTTCCCCGATCCGCACCATCCGTTCACGCCCACGGGCCGCTACTGGGACATGTATGCTCCCGAAGACATGGAGTTGCCCCCCAGCTACCATGCCGGCACCAGCGGCCCCTTGCCCCATCTGGACTGGTTGCATGCGCAACGCGACGCCGGAACGGCGGTGAAGCATACGCCGGCCATGTTCGCGGCCTCCGAGCGCGAGGTGCGTGAAGCGCTCGCGCTGAACTACGGCTCGATCAGCCATATCGACGCCACCGTCGGCCGCATCCTGGCGCGGCTGGCCGAACTGAAGCTGGACCGCGACACCGTCGTGATGTTCACCAGCGACCACGGCGACTACTTCGGTGACCATCAATTGCTGTGGAAAGGGCCGCTGCACTACCGGGGCATCATTCGTGTTCCCCTGTTGTGGCACGACCCGCAGGCCGGCACCGGTGCAGGCCGGGTCGGCCGGCAGTTGTGCTCGACGATCGACATCGCCCCCACCATCCTGGCGCGCGCCGGCTGCACGCCATACAACGGCATCCAGGGGCTGTCGCTGCTGCCGGCCATCAACGACGGCGTGTCCCTGGGGCGCGACGATTTGCTGGTGGAGGAAGAAGGACAGCGCACGATGTTCGGTTTCCCCGGACGCACACGCATGCGGACCTTGTGCACGGCCACGCACCGGCTCAGCATCTACGACGGACAGGATTGGGGCGAGATCTACGACCTCGCGACCGATCCGCACGAGAACCACAACCTCTGGGACCAGCCCGACTGCGCCGGACTGCGCCGGGACCTGCTGCACCGGCTTGCGCTGGCGATGATGCGTTACGCCGACACGAGTCCACACCCGACGGCGTTGGCCTGACCGGCCGGCCTGACCCGACGATCACCCATCACGACACAAAGGAGACAAGACCATGACGAATCCCGCGACAACCCGCAGCCCCATGCATACACGCCGCCGGATGCTGGCATTCGGCCTTTCGGCAGCCTGTGTCGCGTCGACGGCAGCCCTGGCACCCCTGTCGGCGACGGCGGCCGGCTTCCCCGAACGCACCATCAAGATCGTCGTCAACTTCCCGCCCGGCGGCCCGCTGGACATCATTGCCCGGTTGCTGGCCGCGCGCATGACCTCCACGCTCAAGCAGACGGTCGTCGTCGAGAACGTCACCGGGGCCGCCGGCAACATCGGTGCCGCCCAGGTCGCACGGGCGACGCCGGACGGTTATACGATTCTGCTCAGCCTGGATACGCCATTCACTCTGACACCCACGCTCAACCCCACCGGCAGCGTCGATGCCGCAGACTTCCGGCCCATCGGGCTCGGCGGCGTCACCGGCAGCATCCTGGCCGTACATCCGTCCCTCGGCGTGGACAAGCTGCAGGCCTTGATCGACAAGGGCCGAACCCAGATGCTGACCTTCTCCACCGCGGGCAATGGCAGCCCCGGCCATTTCGGGGCGCTGATGCTGGCCGACGCCGCCGGGATCAAGGTCAATGCCATCCACTACCGCGGCAACGCACCGGCCGTGTTGGCCCTGGTGTCGGGTGAAGTGCAGGCGGGTGTGCTCGGTGCCGGCGGACTGCTGCCGCAGATCCAGGCGGGCAAGGTCCGGCCGCTCGCGGTTGCCGGCAGCAGCCGCTCGTCCCTGTTGCCGGACCTGCCCACGGCAGCCGAGCTGGGATACCCCGGACTGCAACTGGAATTCATGTTCGTGGCGATGGTGCCGGCGAGCACCCCCGACGCCGCGGTCGCGGTGTTGCAGGCGGCGGTCGCCGATGCCACCGCCCAACCCGACTATCAGGAACGCATGCGGGCCATGGACATCGTGCCTTCCACGCTCGCAGGCCCGGCGATCACCACGCGCATGGTGCAGATGCGTGCGCGTTACGCGGGCATCGTCAAGCAGACCGGCATGCGCAACGAATAACGACGCCGCGCATCACCCCGGCGCCGAGACACCACCAACCGCGGACCGTGCCGCCGCCGGATCCGACGGCGCACCCGCGGTTCCTGCGGCCTGGCGCTGCGGCGCAGCGTCGCGGTCCTGCCCGGGGGACGCACAGACGATGCGGTCGCGGCCGTCATGCTTGGCGCGGTACATCGCGGCGTCGGCACGCTCGATGGTCGCGTCCACCGACTCCCCGGCCAGCGCCTGGGCCAGGCCGGCCGAGAACGTCACCCGCAAGGACGGATCGGCGTCGACGCGCACCGCGTCATGCACCTGGCGGCGCATGCGTTCGAGCACATCGCTGGCGGCCTGCGGCGCCGTCATCGGCAACAGCAGCAGGAACTCCTCGCCGCCCCAGCGCGCCAACGTGTCGTGACGACGGATCGCCGCTTGCGCGTGCCGCGCGAAGCTGCGCAGCACGGCGTCCCCGGCGGCGTGCCCCAGCGTGTCGTTGACTCGCTTGAAGTGATCGATGTCGATCACGGCCACGCAGGCCGACTCGCCGCCGCGCTGGCCGCGCCGGATGCGCGCGAGTTCCTGCTGCAGGGTCTCGGTCATCTGGCGACGGTTGATCAGCTGCGTCAACTCGTCGTGCCGCGCCATCTCCTTGATGCGATCGAGCGCGGCGGCGAGTTCCTGGGCACGCTGCTTCAGCGTGCGTCGCAGCCGGCTGAGCATTTCGGCCATGTAGGCCACGGCCACCAGCATGGTGGCGGCAATGACGAAGTGGGCCAGTTCCTGGGTCCAGGGATAACGCTCCGGCTCGGTCTGCGTCTTCCAGAGCATGGTCAGGCCCAGCAACGAGACCGCATATACGCACAAGGCCCGCATCTGGATCGGTGTCGCCGAAAAGCCGCCGAACACCAGCACGACGACCAGGATGCTCAGCGTCGCCGCGCGCACCGGCCCGACCAAGGCATAGGCGCAGATGATGCAGGTGATCGCATACACGCACTGCAGGTTGTTGAGCAGGGCCGGCTTCAGGCCCAGCCGCACACTGGCGCGGATCAGGACATAGGCCGCGGCCGCGCCACCCACCGATGCGACACTGAGCCAGGTCACTTCGCGCCGCGGCGCCTCGCCCGTCCAGACTTCGAACCACAACATCGTCAGGCTGACGACGTACAAGGCCAGGCCCAGCATCCAGTAGTGCAGCAGTCGCCGGACGCCTGCGTCGCGGCCCAGGATCAGCGCATAAGACGCGGCCGGCTCCGGTGTCATGGGCGCGGCCGGACACGGGGCAACGGGTCCCGTGGCGAAGGCATCATGGCGATCTTCGGTGGCACGCCGGAAGCCTACCCGAATTTCCGGATCGGCGCCTCCCGCTCGCAAACTGCGGCGGCTGCGGCCGGCCGCGTCGCCGCCATCGGCCGCCCGCGGCGACTCGCAGCAGCAGCAGCTGCTACCGTCGCCGGGCCGCGCCCGTTACTGGGGCTTCATGCCGGCAATGCCGATCTGCCGCTTCCACACCGCCAGCTGATCCACCACGAACGGGGCAAACTGTGCATGGCCTTGCGGCGTCGGATCCGCGCCCATCGCCGCGATCCGCTCCTGCATGGGCTTCGCAGAGACGATCTTCACCAGCTCCGCACTGAGTCGCTCCTGGATCGGCGCCGGGAGGTTGGCGGGCGCAAAGAATCCCATCCAGGCCAGCACGCCGAAGTCCGACAGGCCGGAGGCCTCGGCAATGGTCGGCAGATCCGGACCCAGCGACGTGCGTTCGTTGGTCGTGACCGCCACGGCGCGCAGACGCCCACCCTGGACCAGCTTGCGACTGCTGGCAAAGTCCAGCACGGTGAAGGTGGTCTGGCCGGCAAGCACGCTGGTCATGGCTTCAGGCGACGACTTGTAGGGCACGGCCACTGCGTCATTCATCTTCATGCTGTTGGCGAGCGCCGCCGCAGCCACCTGTCCGGTGCTGCTGGTGTAGGCATAACTGACTGTCTTTGGATGGGCCTTGGCATGGTTGACCAGGTCCTGCACCGTCTGGATCGGGCTCCCGGCGTCCACCAGCAGCACGAAGGGAAACAGACCCACACGGGCAATCGGCGTGAAATCCTTGACGGGGTCGTAACCCAGCGTTTTGAACAGATACGGGTTGGCCGAATGCGTGGTGTTGGTGGTCAGGAACAGCGTGTAGCCGTCCGCCGGCAACCGCGCCACGTATTCCGCCGCAATCTGGCCGCCGGCACCGGACTTCGACTCCACGATCACGGTCTGGCCCAGGCTCTTCGACAACTGCTCGCCCAGCAGGCGCGCAAAGATGTCGCTGGCCGATCCCGGGCCGTATCCGATCACGATGCGCAAGGGCTTGGCCATCGGCCAGTCCTGGGCGCTGGCCGTCACGGCAAAGGCGAGTGACATCAGCAGCAAGAGAATTCTTCGAAAGTAACGGGCCATGGTTTGTCTCCTAATTGGCGGCACGGGTGGATTGCGCATCGGCTGAACCGACGTCGCTCGGATGAAAACGAATGTTCCTGTCGGCGCGAAACGCCTCCAGTTCGGCCGGGGTGTAACCGGCCTGCAAGAGGATCTCCCGGGTGTGTTGACCGAGCAGGGGCGGCGCGCGTTGCACGGTACTGCGACGTCCATCGAACCGGACGGGTTGCGCCACCGTCTGCAAGGCGCCGTAGGCCGGGTGGGCGTAACGCTGCACCATGCCGGATTCCTCCGTATGACGGTGCGCACCCATCTCGCCCAGCGAATGCACGGCCGAACAGGGGATGCCGGCGGTGGACAGCGCCGCGATCCAGTCGTCGCGGTCGCGCCCGCGCAGCACGGCCGCGACGGCTGCCACCGTTTCGCCGCGGTGGGTCACGCGCAGCGCATTGGAGGCAAATCGGGCATCGTCGGCCAGGCCCGGAACACCGGCCACGGAACAGAACTTGCGCCACAACGTGTCGTTCGCCACGCCGAGCAACATGGGTTTGTCCCGCGTCGGAAACACGTCGTAGGGGCACAAGGAGTCGTGGGCGGAACCGGACTTCGACGGCTCATGGCCATTGGCCCAGAACCCCTGCAGGATGTAGCCCAGGAACGCCAGCGAGGTGTCGAACAGGCTGGCTTCCACCCGCACGCCCCGCCCGGTGCGGCCACGCTCGATCAGCGCGGCCAGGATGCCGGTCAGCGCATGCATGCCGGTCGCCTGGTCGACCGGCGAGAACGGGCTGCGCACCGCGCCCCCCCCCGGCTCGCCGGTGATGGACATGATTCCCGAGAAGGCCTGCAATACCGCGTCGTATCCCTTGCCCGAGCGCATCGGCCCGACACTGCCATATCCCGAAATGCTGCAGTAGATGATGCGCGGATTGACCGCGCGCATCGCCTCGTACCCGATACCCAGTCGCTCCGCCACACCCGGCCCGTAACTCTCGAGCACCACGTCGCACTGCGTTGCCAGCCGATGGCAGATGGACTTGCCCGCATCGGACTTCAGGTCGAGCGCCAGGCTGCGCTTGTTGCGATTCGTGCTCAGGAACACGGTGCCGTCCGCGTCGTCTGCGCGTTGGTGCGTCGGCGGATAACGCCGCGTGTCGTCCCCGGCGTCGATGGGTTCGACCTTGATGACGTCGGCGCCCATGTCGCCGAGGTATTGCGCGCACAAGGGGCCCGCCAACACCTTCGAGAAATCCAGCACGCGAATGCCGTCCAGGGCCAGTGATGCGCTCATGCTTCAGTCCACCCTTCCTTCGAGCAACCGGGCCCCGTCACCGCTCTCGGTCCAGATGTTCCAGCCGCCATCCGAGGGCACGACATGGAGGTGCAACGGTTGGCCACAGTAGGCAAGACCGATGTTGCGCAAGCGCACCGAGGCCGGTTCGTGGCCCGTCTGCGCGCGGAAATACTCGAGCAGCAGCAGCGAGGACACCGACGCGTTCGCGACCAGCGCGGGATATCCCTCCTGCCGCGTCGCATACGGATGGTCGTAGTGGATGCGATGGGTGTTGAACATCAGCGCCGACACCCGGAACAGCAGCATCTCGTCGGGCACGACCGTCCGGCTCCAGCCGGCCGACGCCTTGGCGCCTGTTTCCGACGTCGCGGCCGGCTTGGCCGCGCCGGCGACCCAGTCCCTTTCGGCACCGGCTTCGGCCGCCTCGCGCATCACGTAGTCCTGCTGTTCGACGACGACGGGCGTGACACGGTCCCCGACATGGATCTCGTGCTGCACGGTCGCCACGGCAAACCGCCCGGAACGTCCCTGCTTGGGCACGACCGACAGCAGCCGACTGACGCGGCGCATCCTGGCGCCGATGGGGATGTCGCCATGGAAGCTCGCGCGCCGGCCACCGAACACGACGCGCGGCAGTCCCAGGTCCGGCAACGCCACGCCGAAACCCGCGACACCGTCCGGCCGCAATGCGGCGTGCCGGGTATCGGCGGTGAAGAAGATCACATGCCAGCCCCTGGGCAAGGCGTCTCCATCGCGCCAACGCGCCGGATCGACGTCCAGCGTCGCGCTCAGGCGTCGCACCAGCGCCATCGCGCATCCATCGTCGGTCTCGCATGCGCTTGCGGCGCAGGCCTTGTCAATTTCTGCTTGCATCGTTCGGGTTTCTCACATGGATGTTTCAAAGCGTCCGTCTGCATGGATCCGGACCGGGACGCCGCAGAACTCCTGGGCCTGCATGGTCGCGACCAGGCCCGGGTCATGGGTCACGGCGACCGTCCTGCGGCCGTGTTCGATGTCGGCCACCACGACCCCCTTGGGTGCCGCGGCCTTGTCGAACAGCACGGTGTAGCCCGCCACCCGGCCTGGCCCTTCGAACGCCTCCAGCACCTCCCGGGTCTGCGTCCGGGCTGCCACGGCCTGCGACAGGTCGATGCCCGCATAGGCGTGGGGGCCGGGGGTACGCGACCACAATCCGAAGGCCTGCTTCGTGACGATGCCCGAGACCGAGGACACCAGGCCGGTTCGACCGGCGCCGGCGTACATCAACTCGGCCATCCGGCAGGTCGCCTGCAGCGCGTAGTTGTTGTAGGGGCCTCCGGCAAAGGCCATGCCCCCCGTGAGACTCAGGTCGCGCCCGATCGGGAAACCCGCCTCGTGCGCGTAGACCTCCACCGCAAACGGAAAGCAGGAATAGAAGTCGACCAGGTCCACCTGCCCGGGTGTCAGCCCGCCCGCGGCCAGCGCCGCACGCGCGGTGATGCCTGCTCCCGGACAGGCGCCGAGTTCCGCGCGTGCCGACAGCGGCACCATGTGATTGGACTCGGTGCTGGCGAGCGGATAAATCCAGTGCTCGGGACCGATGCCCAGGGCCTCGGCCCTGGCCTGCGAACAGAACAGCAGCGCGCAGGCCTGGTCCACGCTCCAGTTGGAACTGTGCATCCGCGTGTAGGGAAACGCATGCATCGGGTTGCGGTCGGACGCGTCGCGGATCAGGGACGGCGGATGCCGTTCGCGCCCCCAGGCATGCGGATTGTCTGCCGCGATTTCGGTGAAGCGGGCGTACATGCGCGCCATCGCATCGCGGTGCGCGTCGACGCCCATGCCCCTGCCGGCACGCCAGGCGCTCGCGCAGATCGCGTACAAGCCGACCGGCATCCGCAAGCCCGCGCGCAACTCGGCCGGATGGCGCAATTCGCTGCCGGGCTTGAACTCGACATCGGGTTCATCCAGGCTTTCCCGTTCGGACACCGGCTCTCCCTCCTGCTGCGCCCGTCGGATCCGGTATCCGGCATCACCTCCGACGACCAGGCCAACATCGATGGCACCCGAGGCGATCTGGTTGCAGGTGTCCGCGATCAGGGTCTGCTGCAGGACGCCGACGTTCGACAGCACCGTGGTGGCGCCGCCGGCGCCGATGGCCGTGGCGATCATGCCCGCGGGATTGCGGTAACTCCAGCGTCCGCGCGGTACGGCGATGCGCTGGACCGCAGCCAGCAGTTCGGGGACGGCATGCGCCCGTACGGTCTTGCGGACCGCGTCCACCATCAGGTCGATGGCCTCGCGCGACCGACGGACGTCGTCTTCACGCTGCATGGTCGTACCCACCCCGACCAGCACGGGCGTTTGCGCGCCCTTCATGTGCGGACCGGCATGCGGCGACGGGCCGCCACGGAAGGTCGGCGGCGCGTCACGCGCATGCGCACCTGCACCGGGTCGAATGGAACTCCACGTCTGCCTCCTTGTTGCAATTCGATCTGCAGTCTAGGATCGCAGGCACATCACGTCCAATTAATGTTTCGAAACCATTAACCCGATCTGTCAATGAATATCGCCCCACGACTGCTTCAATCCTTTCTGGCGCTGGCGCATTGCCGGAACTTCACCGAAGCCGCGACGCGCATGCACATGTCCCAGTCCGCCTTCTCGCAGGCCATTGCCAGGCTGGAGTCGCAGGTGGGAGTCAAGTTGTTCGATCGCAGCACGCGCAGCGTGTCGCTGACGCCGGAGGGGCACATCCTGGTTCCGATGGCCACCCGGCTCGAGCGGGACATCGCGCTGATGTTCCAGGAACTGCACGACCACGCCGACCGCAAGAAGGGCAAGGTGGCGATCGCGGCGCCTCCGGGCGCATCGGCCGACTGGTTGCCGCGTGTCATGGCCAACTTCCGGCACAGGTACCCGGGCATTCAGCTGCAGTTGCACGACACCTACTCCGACCGCATCCTGGAGCTGGTGCGCAACGGCACGGTGGATTTCGCGCTCAATCGGGAGATCGAGCGGCCCGAGGAATTCGACGTGTGCAAGCTGTTCGACGACCCGCACTACCTGGTCTGTCCGCAGGACCATCCGCTGGCCAGGGAAAAAAGCATCCGGGTGGCCCAGCTGGCGGGCGAGAACTACATTCACCTGCTGCGCGGCAGCAGCCTGTGGCAAAGGTTGTACCCGCACCTGAGCCGGGTCGCCATTCGGGACACCGGCTTCGAGCTGAACAACATGAGCACGGCTGCCGGACTGATCGCCAACGGCATGGGCGTGACCATCGTGGCGGGCCAGTCGCTGTTCAACTACCAGCGCCTCGGCCTGGCGGCGGTGCTCGTATCCGACACCGAATTGAGGAACAGCGGCTTGTACCTGCTCAAGCGTCGCGGTCAGTCGTTATCGGTCGCAGCGCAAGGCCTGCGCGAGATGATCGAAGCGGACAAGCCGGTGCTCCCGAACGCCCGCCGCCCCGTGACCCGGCGCCAGGGCCGGACGCGCGCCGCCTGACGCCGTGTCTCGCGCCGGCGGTGGCCGCTACAACACCCGCTTCAGGTACACCCCGGTGTGGCTGTCCGGATTCGCCGCGATGTCCTCCGGCGTGCCTTCCCCCACGACACGGCCGCCGCCGGCGCCGCCT